>JAYVYN010000074.1:0-4846 GCA_043784265.1 Gammaproteobacteria bacterium
CGGTGTTGATAATATTGTAGCCCAAACCCGACGTTGCGGCCGCCTGGTATTGGAACCCGTTGAACATGTCGTGTTCATAGCGTAATCCGCCAAACACAAACATATCCGCCGTGCTGGCGTAATTCGCTTGATACTGGACCGCCCATTTTTCGGAAGACACGATACCCGTGCTCTTACCGTAGAGTCCGATCACATTGAATGCATTTTTCCACTGACCATCAATGCGTGCTAAATCGATAATAGTGTTGAGTGATTGAGCTTGGCTATTGCCGCTGGAACTTAAAAAACCAAACTGACCCTTGCCGAACCAAACATTTTCAGGTGGCGGGGGCGGAGGCGGGGCATCGGCAAAAGCGCCGGCTACCGGTGTGAGAATCAACGCCAAAACCCCCATCGTAGAAAAACTAGACATGTAGACTCCTTGAATATGCGGTTGCATATGAACAAGCGCGGAAGGCTACAGGAGCGCTTGCATCATGATCAAGTTACGACACTTTAATTAACAATGTGCTACTGCAACGCGCCGAATACTTTTTTGAGCAGGTTACTAGACTGTCCGAGCGGATCTTTGCGAATAGCGCGCTCTTCATCAGCCATGATTAAGAATAGTCCATCCAAAGTCTTTTCCGTAACATAGGTTTCAAGGCTACCTTCTTCGGGTTTGAGTAGTCCGAGCGCAACCCCTTTTTCTGCAACCTTGTCGTAGCTTTCTGCTAGTTTTACTTTCTGGGTTTCTTTGAGGATGAAAGGCGCGAATTTAAGTTTCAAGGGCGAGTATGTCGCTGATTTAAAATATTGTGTGGCGGAATCTTGTCCTCCGGTGAGAATTTTCTTAGCGTCATCAAGCGTCATTTTTTGTAGCGCTTGTTTTAATAACACCTTACTCTCAGGCACCGCCGCCTCTGCCGCGCGATTCATGGATGTCTTTAGTTGATCGGCTTGATCACCCATGCCAAGCATGCGCATCATGCTCTCAGCCTTGGCGAGTTTTGGGGGTAGAGGAATCATAACGGCAGGGTTTTTCAAAAAACCATTGGTAACCCCAAGTTTACCAACCGCTTGATTAATGCTTTGATCGAGCGCCTTCTTTAAACCCGAAGATGCATCGGCATTGGAAAGCGCGCTTAAGTCCATGCCGAAAGCGATTGTGAGTAATCCGCAACCGAGTAGCCCGCAACCAAACACTGCAAAGACCTTACGAAAGGCGTCACGAAAGGCGCTACCGAAGTCAGCGCGCTGAATCACTTGTTTTATTTGCATTGAAAGCCTCCCGTTACAAAAAAATGGCACCGATACACACCGGGGTATAGGCTGGCATCAGCGCCAAAAAAAACGGCCCAGATAAACCACACCCAAAGTTAAGAATAGCGCAGACGCAACCCAACGAATCGCTTTCAAGGGTAGGCGATTGGACAGTGTTTTGCTGAGAATGACGACAGGTACGTTAGCCGCCATCATGCCGGCGGTAGTCCCGGCAATTACCGCTAATAAGCTCGGATACGCTGCGGCTAAGGCAATAGTTGCAATTTGTGTTTTGTCACCGATTTCAGCGACAAAAAAACTGCTTAAAGTGGCGATGAATGCGCCGCCAGCGCTAACATTTTTGTTCTGGTCTGATAGCTGGTCCGGTTTTAAGGTCCAAAGGGCCATACCAATCATGCTAATACCGACCAGCGCTTGCATTACGGTGGGCTTTAATAGGCTGCCAAACCACAGGCCAATGAACCCGGCTGCGGCATGATTGGCAAGCGTTGCACAAAAAATTCCAGCGATAATCGGCAGAGGCTTTCGATAGCGGGCCGCTAGAACCAGTGCAAGGAGCTGGGTGCGATCACCTATTTCAGCGATGGCGACCGTTGACAGCGACACAAAGAAAGCTTCCATCCATTTAGTTTATACGCGTTCACGTGACTAAATATTGATACTATCAGCGCTGATTACGGGATTATCCAACTCGGATTGTGCCTTCACCATGCTTCGCCACCATGCTGCCGTTAGCACCTCGCCGTGATGGCGGATAAATACCGGGCGCAATGTCTCAGGGATGGCTAGAAACGGTAACCATTGTTCGGGAAACACGTCGTGTGGACCGCAATGGAACCAGGGTTCAGCGCTGGTTTCCTCTTCATCGCAAGTGGGCTGCGGAAGGTCGCGAAATACGACGTCAGTGACCATACATAGCTCATCGTAGTCGTAAAAAATAACCCGGCCGTGACTGGTGACGCCGAAATTTTTTAACAGCAAATCACCGGGAAAGACATTGCTAGCTGCTAAATCGCGCAACGCCTGGCCGTAGTCGACAATCGCCGCCTCAGTGGCTGCCGGCTCCGCTTCGCGTAGAAATAGATTCAGAGGTCGTAAGCGCCGTTCGATATAGCAATGCTCAACAATCAAATCCTCGCCTTCGATACGACAGCTGGTCCGGGCATGCTCCAATAGTTCTTCTGCCAATTGTGGCATGAAACGCGCTCTCGGTAGGCGCAAGCGTTTGAATTCTTGAGCATCGACCAAGCGACCGGCGCGATCATGACGAAATACAAATTTGTAACGATCCATGACATCCTCTCGAGAACTGGTCTTGGGCGCACCGAATTTGTCGCGGATTACTTTGAACACTAAATCATGCGAGGGCAGGGTAAAGACAATCATTACTAGGCCGCGATCTCCGGGCGCATGCACAAAACTGTCTATGGATGCTTGCAGATGGCGTTGTAGGGCAAAGTATCGCTCGGTTTTGCCTTGTTTGGCGCGACCCAATACGGTGTATAGCTCGTCCACGGGCTTGCGCGGCATGAAGGAGCGTAACAAGGTGATGGCTACGCTCACCACAGGAAGGTCGACCTGAAAATACGACCGTGCATATCCAAATAACGAACCTACATCGGCACGCGACAATAAAACTGAGTCAATGGTGACGCCAGATTTCCCATGGGAGAACGACAGGACCAAGGGCGTCAGGGTGCTATCGCCAATTAATCGGCCGACCACGAAGGCGTGCGTGCCGCGGTAGAACACCGGCTCGATCAGTTCGATGGAGTCGGGCGCGGTGCCGTGGCGTCCTAAAGTGAAAAAACGGCCGATTTCTGCGCTAATTTGGTGTACGACATTCTCGATGTTATCGATTGCCTGAAAGAATGGCAGATCGGTAATGACTTCCCGGATAGTTGTAGGCAACCCTGCGATGCGGTAAACGTGAATGGGCATAGTGCCCGCGCCACTGCCTAAACGGGTGGAGTAAAATTCGACCTCCTTATTAACGCCGACTGTCCCAAAGGTATCGCGAGTGACTGAATTGAAAAAAGTACGATAAAAGTCACTGTCGGGGCGATCAAATACAATAAGTTCATAGGCGTTTTTAATTTCTCGCCAGATCGCGACATCTCTTTGGCTTGAACTTAAGGCATTGCTAATTGCCTGTACGCAGCGACCTACACTTTGCTCGTATAGTTCGATGCGCGCCACCGCATCGCTTTGCGCCGTAAGCCATTCTTGGGCGAGAAAATGTGCCGCCGCAAGCCGCGTGATGCGACCAAATTCCAGGTTGTAGCGTTCGAAGTGTTCGGCGATAACCGCTGCTAAATTAGGCATCGGCAAATTGTTCGGTTTCTGTACTTCCCGTCATGGCTCCCGTGGACACTTCACCGGCGATAGTATTTTGCACGGCGTCGAAGTAACTCGTACCGACAAAGGCTTGGTGCTTAGTGGCTCGGTAGCCTGCGGATTCCTCGGCAAATTCGCGTTGTTGCAGTTGTGAGTAGCCGAACATGCCGTGGTCGCGATAGGCCGTGGCAAGTTCAAACATCGACAGATTTAGCGCATGCCAGCCTGCTAGGGTGATGAATTGGAAGCGATAACCCATGGAGGCGAGATCTTCGCGCCATTTTTGCATGCTGGCCTGATCTAACTTTGCCTGCCAGTTAAACGAGGGCGAGCAGTTGTAGGCGAGTAGTTTGCCGGGAAATTGTGCGTGCATAGCGGCAGCAAATTGGCGTGCTTGTTGCATATCGGGTTTGGAAGTCTCGCACCAAATTAGGTCGGCATAGGGTGCGTAAGCCAGCCCGCGGGCGATGGCTTGTTCGATACCGGCGTTAACGTGGAAAAAGCCCTCGACTGAGCGTTTGCCGGTCAGGAACTTGGCGTCGCGCGGGTCATGATCCGAGAGTAATAGATTGGCGGCATCGGCGTCAGTGCGTGCGATGATGACGGTAGGTACGTCCATTACGTCGGCTGCTAGGCGTGCTGCGACTAGTTTGTTGATGGCTTCGCCGGTGGAGACGAGTACCTTGCCGCCCATGTGGCCGCATTTCTTAGCTGAGGAAAGTTGATCTTCAAAATGCACTGCGGCGGCACCGGCGCGAATCATGGCTTTGGTTAATTCAAAGGCATTGAGATTGCCGCCAAAGCCCGCCTCCGCATCGGCGATGATAGGAACCAACCAATCGATGGCGGTTTTGCCCTCTAGATGATGAATTTGGTCGGTACGCAGTAAAGCGTTGTTAATACGTTCCACCATGTTGGGCACGGAGTCGACCGGGTAGAGGCTCTGATCAGGATACATTTCGCCGGCGCTATTACCGTCGCCCGCGACCTGCCAGCCTGAACAATAGATGGCTTTGAGACCCGCTTGTACGACTTGTACCGCTTGATTGCCGCTCATGCAGCCGAGGGCGCCGATAACGGGATTATTGTGTAATAGATTCCAGAATTTCTCGGCACCTTGCCGCGCCAATGAGTATTCGATGGTAATGGAGCCTTTGAGTTTCTTTACTGCGTCACTGCTGTAGGGTCGCTTAATGCCCACCCAGCGAACATCGGCATGGGAGTGGCGTTGAGGTGGGGGCTGGGG
>JAYVYN010000075.1:0-9430 GCA_043784265.1 Gammaproteobacteria bacterium
TATCGATGGGGAGTGCCTTGGGCGGCTGCTGAAGGGGCACGTCGTCTACCTATGAGTGTCGGTAGAACCCTTACGACGCAAGAGCTAAAGATATTGGACGGCAGAATTCTCTTACCCAGCAAAATCAGCGCGCAACGCCGCAAAGCGCTAACCGTACAATTCATGGCACTGCAGCTACCCGGGGGTGGAGTTCCAGATTCGAAATTATTGTTTCGTGGATCATCCTTGGGCGCGAATGCTTTCACCCTGCCTGACGGTACGATTATCGTACTGGACGACCTCATTACGGCAATCAATAACGATCAGCAAATTATGGCCGTACTCTCGCATGAATTAGGCCATGTTCATGGGCGCCATGGCCTACAATTGCTACTGGAGAGTTCCATAGTGGGTGCATTTTGGGCTTTCTATATAGGCGACATTAGCCAACTGTTAGCGGCTGCGCCCGTCGCATTGGCACAGGCTAAGTATTCTCAGGACCTGGAGCGACAAGCGGATGATTATGGTGCGGCGTTACTGCGAGGCAACGGGATGTCACCGCAGCTATTGGCCGATGTGCTCAAGAAATTGGTAGCACTGCATCCAGAAGCTTCGAAAATCGGGTATTTATCGAGCCATCCCTCGACGGACGAACGCATGCGACACCTACATTTACTTGCTGCACATACAAGCGACAAATAACGGCACAAGTGCGCTCAGCCCATGTGCAAACCGCCGTTGAGCGAAAAGTCTGCTCCAGTGGCAAACGCCGATAGGTCGGACGCCAGCCAAGCGACGATGGAGGCAATTTCTTCGGGTTCGCCGAGTCGTTTGACCGGAATAGAAGCCACAATCTTCTCCAGCACGTCAGCCCGTACCGCACGTACCATGTCGGTGCCGATGTAGCCGGGAGATACGGAATTGACGGTCACGCCGCGCGCCGCCACTTCCTGCGCGAGCGCCATAGAAAAGCCGTGAATGCCGGCTTTTGCCGTGGAATAGTTGGTCTGGCCAAACTGACCGCGCTGGCCGTTGACCGATGAAATATTAATGATACGACCCCAGCTGCGATCAAGCATTCCGTCGATGACTTGCTTAGTGACATTAAACAGGCAATTGAGATTAGTGTTAATCACTGCATCCCAATCGTTTTTGCTCATGCGCCTAAAGGTGCCATCACGAGTAATGCCTGCGTTATTGACCAGAATATCGACCGCGCCGATTTCGGCACGTACCTTTTCGAACGCAGCCACTGTCGATTCCCAATCCGCCACGTTACCGAGCGAAACATGCACTTCACAGCCACTGGCTTTCATGTCACTCAGCCACTTATCTTTGCGCGTCGATCCGGGGCCGCATCCCGCGATAACGATATAGTCATCCTGGCAGAGCCGTCTGCAGATCGCGGTCCCGATACCTCCCATTCCGCCAGTTACATAAGCGATACGTCGTTTTTGGGTGGCCACGTTTGCATCCAGTGCAGCGGTTTATACTGCGATAACTGAAGTGTGCTCTGCCTTGGGCACCGAGCGCAAGGGTTTCTGGTTGAGGGTAATATCTTAGGGGTAATTTATTGGGGCTATTTTTCGTGTACAAACGTTCCGGGCGCGTCGCACACTGGAGAGTAACCCGCGTCGATATTGCCCATGGAAGGCGGTACCACACGCTTAGGACTCGAATGCTGAGCCAACCAACGCTCCCAGGAAGGCCACCAAGAACCCGAGTGTAAAGTGGCCTTATCCTGCCACTCTTGCGGTGTCAGCGAGCTGCGCGCATCCGTCCATGTCAGCATTCTATGCCGGCGTTTCGGATGGACAGGACCGCTGACAATGCCTGCATTGTGGCCACCGCTGGTCAACAGAAAGGTGTAATCTTTGGATTGCGTAAGAGCACGAGTCTTGTACGCTGATTGCCACGGTGCGACATGATCAGTTTCTGTGCCAACGACGAACAGAGGCAGTCGTATTGATTTAAGGTCGATACGCTCGCCGGCAACCTTGAATTCGCCGCGCGCCAATTCATTCTGTAGATACAGTTTGTGCAGGTATTCAGAATGCATGCGCCAAGGCATGCGGGTGCCGTCCGCATTCCAAGCCATCATGTCATTGGGTTCGTCGCGTTTGCCTTTTAGGTAATTGTTAATTGCCGGAGTCCAGAGTAAATCCTGTGAGCGAAGCAGTGCAAAAGAAGCGCCCATTTTGTCGCTACTAAGTACCCCAGCCTTCTGCATCACCGCTTCCAACATGTCGATCTGGCTCGGACTGATGAACAACGACAATTCACCGGGTTCACTAAAATCTGTTTGTGCGGCAAGCAGAGTCAATGAGGCCAGTCGATGATCATCGCGCTGTGCTAGCGCGGCTGCGGCAATCGTCAGCAAAGTGCCGCCGATGCAATAGCCGACGGCGTGTACACGGCGATGTGGCACGATGGTAGTAACCGCATCCAACGCATCGAAAACGCCGCTCTTAAGATAGTCATCCATTCCTAGGTTGCGATCAGCCTTGGTTGGATTCTTCCATGAGACCATGAACACTGTATGACCCTGTTCGACCAAGTAACGGACCAGCGAGTTTGCGGGTGAGAGGTCCAGGATGTAGTACTTCATGATCCAAGCCGGCGTGATCAGAATCGGTTCGGCACGCACTGAATCGCTCTGCGGCGAATATTGAATGAGTTCGATGAGGTCATTGCGCAGGACCACCTTGCCGGGCGTAACGCCCAACTCGCGCCCCACGGTGAATTTGCTCGATGCGGGCCGCGATTCCTGTTTAAGCGTACGCTGCGCGTCCTGCAACCAATTTTGCAATCCACGCACTAAATTTTGCCCCGATTCGACACGAGTCAGTTCCAATAACTCCGGATTGGTGACTAGATGATTGGCTGGCGATGCCGCCTCCAGCATTTGGCGGCCCATAAATTCCATCAGCGCTGCATTTTTAGGGACAACACCCGGCGCGGTGACCGCTTCTTGCCACCAACCGGACCAATTTTTGTACGCGTGCGCATACATATTAAACGGCCACTTATGCCAAGCGGTACCACTAAAGTGTTTGTCCTCGGGCGCTGGTTCCAGTGATTGTCCTGTGGCTGATCGTAGCGCGAAATTCCAGATATCAAAGCTCGATTGCACCGCGCGCTTTGCAAGCACTGCCTGCTTGCCAGGTTCGGTTGCGAGGTGTAGGTACCAGTCCCACCATGCGTTGATGTAATCATCTGGGGCAATACCGCCGGTGACCGCAGCGAGTGAGGCACGAAATTCGCGCTGCATTATTTGCTGCAAATTAGCGTGCCCGTTGCGATTGAGATCTTGATTTTCGGTCATAGCGCTACACTACTTAAAAAATCACCCTAAAGGCTGCTTTTACAATAGTCAGCCCGAAAACAAGAGGCGACCGGTGTCGCCCCTTTTGTCGCATCGACTGCATGAACTGCGTCGTCACTCTAAAGATCGTCGAGCTTAAGCCGCTTTCCGGGCCTTTTTCACAACTTCATCGCTGGTCTTCTCGAACCATTGGCTGAGGGCTCCCTGTGACTCGGTAGCTATTTGCTTGAACTCCTCGGCACGCGCACGGAGTTTGTCACTCAAGCGGCTGTTGATCTCAGATTGCAGGGCAGCACCATCGGAGGCGGTCTTGGCGTTTACGCCAACTCTGACTTGAGCAGTGCTCCAGTCAAGGTAATCGCCAGCGACGGCAAATTGGTTACGGGCGAGTCGCTCGATGGTCTTGAGGGTTTCCTGCTGTGCGCGCAATAGCGGAGCAAAGGTTTCATGGTAAGTACTGAGAATGCTGTCTAGGTCAAATTTAGTGTCGGACATGATGGTCTCCAAATAAGGGTTTAATCACCGGGCGGCGTCATTATACCAAAAAAAGTATGCAGTGCAAAATATATTTTTTAACCCATAAATACCAAAATCACTGGCTTATTTGATGAGTCTTAGTAATAATTAATGCACTGCGGAAGATTGGGCTGGGTCGCCAAGCTCTATCCAGGGTGCTCGACCCTCAGAGTCGTAATCCGCCGTCCAGATCAATGCAGCGTCCGGTGAAAAAATCATTTTCGACAATGAATTCAGCCGCGTGAGCGATTTCCGCAGGTTCGCCCAGACGTTTGAGCGGCACTGGGGCTATGACTTTTTCCAAAACTTCTTTTTTCATGCTCGTCAGAATGTCGGTGCGCGTGAATCCGGGCGCAATGGCTCCGACTCGAATGGCATAGCGCGCCAACTCCTTGGCCCAGACCACCGTCATACTAGCCACACCGGCCTTGGCCGCTGAGTAATTTGTCTGACCAGCATTGCCGTGCCGAGAAATACTGGAGATATTGACCACAACGCCGCCATTACCTAACTTGATCATGCGCTCCACGGCCTCTCGGGCGCAAAGGAACACACCGGTCAGGTTCACGTTAATTACAGCCTGCCACTGATCGAGCGACAGCTTGCCGACCACGACGCCGTCTTTTACTTTGACCAGAAACGCGTCTTTGACGATACCGGCGTTATTCACGAGCACGTCCAGCCGGCCGAAATCCTGCACCACTTGATCCAAAGATGCAGCCACGCGATCTTCGGCTGCGACATCGGTTAAATAGCAGCGTGCTTGAACGCCGTGCGCTTCGCACCGGGTGCGCGTTACCTCAAGGTCTGGCATATTCAGATCCAGCAGGGCGAGATTAGCGCCGCGTGATGCAAAACGTTCAGCGAGCGCTCGGCCGATGCCGCGCCCAGCTCCTGTAATGACGATTGTCTTTGATTGAACCTGCATAAGTTAAATTCCTTTCCGACCTTTCTTGCGGCCTTCGCTCGCGGGCGGGGCTGGAGTAAATCCCGATAACATGGATGCTTGTAGTTTTGCCCACTGCTGCATATTTTTGCCGGTGAGCTCTGCGATGGGTGCGAGAGGAGATTCAAGCGTTTCAGCCATTTTGGCTTGTATAGCTTGTTGCTGCTTGAGCAAACCACCGACGCTCTGTTCCATGTAGCTGGTCAACATCTCTTGCACGGGATTGCCGTAGAAACGAATAATGCTCTCGAGTAGTTCCGTGCTCAGCACGGGTGTGCCAAATTGTTCCTGCTCCGCAATGACTTGCAGGAGCACGGCGCGGGTCAAGTCAGCACCCGACTTGTCATCCACCACCTTGATGCGCGCGCCGCCGGTAATCAATTTTCGAATATCGTCCAAGGTCACATGGCGGCTACCGGTCGCGTCATATAATCGGCGGTTAGCATATTTCTTGATAACGCGTTCAGGGGCCATAGCGGTACACTCTCTAACGTTCAGACCACAAATCAAAATGAGTTATAGAGTAAAGAGTATGCGCCGCAAAATAAATTTTGTGAATCCTGCGACGAGCATTCCTTGCCTTATAAATAGATATATTTTATTTAATATCATACACTTATGGAATTGCGGAATACGTCACAATTGAGATAATTTGATCAAAACTGCAGTTTTTCATGCAATGCAAACCCCGAGGTGCCTCGTGAATGAAACTAACGATCCGTTGAATGCCTGGCGCGACGCGCTCCTGACCTGGCAGCAGAATTTGCAGAACCTGGATCCATCCGGAAAGGTTAAAAATTTTGCGGCTGGGTTCGAACAGTGGATGCAGCAAAATGCGGTGCCGGGAATGGCCGCCTGGGCACCCACAGCCTCGTTGCCAGGTATTGGCGCTAACCGAGAGCAACAGGCGCTGTGGCAGCGTATTCTCGAACTCACCGCTCGCTATCAGGAGTTGCAATCAAAACTCGCGGAGCAATGGGCCTCAGTTGGGGGCGAAGCGGCGCAAGCATTTAGCGCCGAAATGACCGCCGCAACAGAGGCGGGCAAGAGTTTTGCAAATCTTAAGTCGCTATATGACCGATGGATCGACCATGCCGAAAAGAGCTACTCGGCGCAGGCCCACCAAAAAAACTATGCCGGGCTGCTCGCCGATTTGACCAACACCTTGAACGAACTCAATGCCAAGCAACGCGAACTAATGGAGTCGTGTACGAAGCAATTCGATTTGCCGACGCGCGCTGAGCTTAACACCGTGCATTTAAGGTTGAAGGAGATGCAGCGGCAACTAGACCAGGTACGCGGACCTTCGGCGCAAGCGGCGGCCAAGCCGCAACCTGTGAAAAAACCGCGCCCGGAAAAAAAACCGAGTCGTGCGGCGTCGAAGAAAAAGGCTAGGCGGTGAGTGAGCCCGCGCCAGGTTGTTCACCCAAGCGCGCGGTTTTCTCGCAAGACAAACTAACTCTGTATCGCTATGCGCCACTGGCACCCTCCTGTGGGCAGCGCCCGGTGTTGATCTGCTATGCCCTGGTGAATCGCCCTTATATGATGGACCTGCAGGAAGATCGGTCTTTGATCCGAGTCCTTTTGAAGGCTGGGATTGAGGTGTATTTGATCGATTGGGGTTACCCAGACGGGGCCGATCGCTTGCTCAATCTCGACGACTATATCAACGGCTATTTGCACCGCTGTGTGCGGCACATCGTTGCCTCTCACCCCGTTGATGCCGTCAATCTGCTGGGCGTATGTCAGGGGGGTACCTTCAGTCTGTGCTACGTCGCCATGCATCCCGAAAGGGTACAAAACCTAATTCTTATGGTAGCGCCGATCGACTTTAAAACACCTGAAAACCTGCTGTCCAAGTGGGTGCAGGGAATTAACGTAGATCTCATGCTCGAGGCAGGCAATGTACCTGGCGGAATGTTGAATATGGCATTTCTGTTGCTCATGCCATTTCGCCTCACCCAGCAAAAATATGTAGGACTCATGGACTTGCTGGACAATCCGCGTGAACTTCAAAATTTCATACGCATGGAAAAATGGATATTCGATAGTCCCGATCAAGCCGGCGCGGCATTTGGCGAATTCATTCGCTGGTTTTACCAGGAAAATCGCCTCATTAAAGGCACACTCGAGATTGGCGGCCGCAAGGTTGACCTTGCAAGCGTTTCTTTACCGGTTCTCAATTTGTACGCGTTACGCGATCACATCGTGCCGCCCAGTGCCAGTGAGACTCTAGGCGTGCGAATCAACAGCAGGGACTATAGCGCAGCAGGTATCGATACTGGACACATCGGCATGTATGTGAGCGGTCGGGCGCTGCGCGAAGTGCCGAGTAAAATTATCGGGTGGCTGGAGGCGCGACGTTAAGAAACTCGCATAGCCGCCGGATCTACCTTCATCTGGAGGGCCGAGGACGTGCACACCCCTTAAAAGCCAGCCCCTAAAGATAAATATGTGCCGTGCTGTGCGGTCTTTCCGGCAATTGGGCCGAGATCAGCCCAGGCGACGACTTCGCGAAACGCAACTAAATTGCTGGGTTTAGCGCGAAACTCTGCGCCAAGTAGCAAAGAGTCGCTCAACCACACAGCAGCTGACATTTCTGGGGCATAACTAAATCCGCCTTGCTTGTTACCGAAACCCAACAGACCCGATTGATTTGCACGTGTTCGCCTTATCGTCCCATCAAGAATCACGTTATGACCTGCAATCGCCGCAAAATGCCGCTTGGTTGCCGCAAAAATGCTGAATGAAGTTGGCTGCGACGTAGCGCAGGGCTATCTATACGCAGCCCCCATGCCGCGCAACGAATTCGAGCATTGGCTTAGAGGCAGAACCTGCCTCGAAAATCGCGGCGCTACGTCCCGCCCGTTGTCTACCTTAATGACAACGCTTACCGCTAAAAAGATCAAAAGCTTAGTTGAGTCTAAATGACGTGCAAACGCGCCATTTCACGCGAGCAATCGCCTCGGCAACAAACGATCGACCCTCTTCATCTAATTGAGTCTGCTGCTCAATTGCTTCTAACATAAATGCATGCGGTGACTTGTCTGCCGCTTTGGCCGCCGCCACAACCCGTCGTTTTAGATCTGCTGCAATCTTAAGTGTAGTCGCTACTCTGCTGGTCATAACAAGCCCTCCCACTATAGGTATTACCATAGTAAAACCGATGGATTCAGCTTGCAAAAAATAGCCTCGATATCAGCCAAACGCCTAAGTTATTTTTTGGCACGCGCCTTACGCTGAACAGGCGCCTTACGCCGAGCCGGCATCTTCGCCTTCGCTTTCGGTAAGCGCTTGACACGCTTAACCTTAGCGCGCGGCAGCGGCTTTTTCGATTTCGCTACGACCCGTTTGCGTGGCAAAACTTTACTATTAGGTTTCTTGCGCGTAGGTTTCTTGCGCGTAGCTTTCACGTGCGTAACTTTTTTCCTGGTCGCCTTCTTCTTGACTTTCTTAACCTTCTTAACCTTCTTAACCTTCTTAACGAGCACCGCTGCGGATGCCACCGTCACAGTCACTGCAGTGCTACCGCTCCGCAGCTGATCCAATATTGCCGGGTTCTCTAGTGTCGATATGTCTTGCAGGATAGCTTCGCCGCGCGCGAGCGACCGGAGTAGTCGCCGCATAATTTTACCCGAGCGCGTCTTCGGCAATTGTTCCGTCAAAAGGATTTCATCAGGCTTAGCAATCGGACTGAGCTGCGCTCCCACCCAATCACGCAGTTCAGCAATTAACGCCGTTTCTGCAGCGCCCTGCGCAGGACGCGCGCCCTTGAGAACCACGTAAGCGAACACCGACTCGCCCTTAATCTCATGCAGTTTACCCACCACCGCGGATTCAGCGACCCGCGGGTGCGCCACCAACGCTGACTCAATTTCCATTGTACCGAGTCGATGCCCCGCCACATTCAGCACATCGTCAATACGACCCATCAGCCAATAATACCCATCCGCGTCACGATGCGCAGAATCGCCCGCCACGTAGTAACGATTCTGAAATTTTTCCCAGTAAGTACTTAAGTAACGTTCATTGTCACCCCAAATAGTCCGCAGCATCGAAGGCCAGGGTCGTTTGATAACCAGGTAACCACCAGCATTCGCTTGCTTAACGGCACGACCCTCATCATCCACGATATCCACAAAAAACCCAGGCAAAGGTTTACAGCACGACCCAGGCTTCGTGGGAGTTACACCCGGAACTGGCGTCATCATGATGCAGCCGGTTTCGGTTTGCCACCAAGTATCCACAATGGGACAACGCTGCTGACCAATCACGCGGTGATACCACATCCAAGCTTCAGGATTAATCGGCTCACCTACACTGCCCAACAGGCGCAGTTTCTTTAAATTATACTTGGCTGGTATGTCATCCCCTAACTTCATTAACGCGCGAATCGCGGTAGGGGCGGTGTAAAAAATTGTCACTCCGTGAGATTCGCATATCCGCCAAAAACGCCCTCCATCTGGAAAAGTGGGTCCGCCTTCATACATCATCACGGTGGCGCCCGCGGCTAACGGCCCATAGGCCACATAGCTGTGGCCAGTCACCCAGCCCACATCGGCGGTACACCAAAACACATCATCGGCTTGAAAATCAAAAGCCCAACGACTCGTTAATTTCACGCCCAGCAAATAGCCAGCGCTTGAGTGTTGGATACCCTTAGG
>JAYVYN010000076.1:0-17458 GCA_043784265.1 Gammaproteobacteria bacterium
CACCCAATGCCTTGAAACATCCGAGGGAATGACGATTTCGCATGCGGAGGAGAATGCAGTCGCGCCGATGGGAGCGTCGATGACCGTGAAAAGTGTGGGCGAGGAAGCACGCCACGCGTTGGTTGTGGTGCTGCACGATTCCGCACAGCCGTGGCAACCTCTCACAAGCGAGCGGACGCCGAAGGGCTTGTATCCTCAGTAACCGAGCTAAGAGAATTTCCCACCATTGCCAAGTTCGCGGTTAACGACCAGTCCAATGAGGTTTACGCTTTTCAGCAAACGCGCGTGTGCCTTCTTTCAGATCTTCGGAGCGGACTACTCTTTGTACCGCGTCGAGTGAATCGTGCAAGTCAAATGCTTCGTGTTCGGCGACCATCTCAGTATGTCGCAGCAATTGTTTAATAGCCGGGAAAAGCAGGGGAGGGCCGTGCGCTAGTTGTTGCGCTATCTCACGTGCTTTGATCATGCCTTGACCCTTGGGAACCACATGATTCGCAAGGCCCCAGTGCTTGGCTTCAACGGCATCCATCCATCGACCGGTGAGTAGAAATTCAACGGCTACGTGATACGGAATTCGACGTCGCAACTTGATGGTACCGGCATCCGCTAAAACCCCGACATTTATTTCTGGCAGTGCGAATTGTGCATGCTCTTCCATGACAATAATGTCGGTCCCAAGCACTACTTCAAAACCACCGCCGCACGCAATGCCATTCACGGCAGCGATCACCGGTTTGTTTAAATTTCGCGGGTAATTAAGGCCACCGAAACCGCCGACTCCCCAGTCTTCGTCGGATTTCTCCCCCGCAGCTGCAGCCTTCAAATCCCAACCTGGTGAAAAAAAACGCTCGCCCGCTCCGGTAATAATAGCGACCCGGAGTTGCGGGTCATCGCGAAAACTAGTGAACACTTCATTCAAACGTCGGCTCGCAACCAGGTCGATGGCATTCGCCTTGGGTCGATCAATCGTGACTTCTATGACACCGTTGGACTGAACTACTTGGATACCGCTCATACTCAACTCCTCGTCGTTAAACCTGGTTTCAATCGAATGAGTACATCAACAGCGACCGCTCCAAGGCCCATAGGTCGCACCATAGCCGGGTTTACATCCAATTCGACTAAGTTCTCCACGTGTGCACTCGCGTAGTCGGCTACCGACTTGATCATACCGACAAGTGCTGGCACATCACCGGCCGGTTTGCCGCGATACCCCCGCAGCAGTTTTGAAACACTGAGTCTACTTAACGCCGCCTCGATCGTTTGCGATGTCCACGGAGGTAGTAGAGTAATACTGTCATTCAGTATTTCAGCAAGTACACCGCCGGCACCCAGTACCAACACCTGGCCAAATTGTGGATCGACGGTAATGCCAATCAATATCTCGGCCACCGCATCGATAATCATTTCCTCAACTAACACAATATCTGAGAGTTTGGATAACTGAATCACGGCACGAACAGCGTCCGCAGCAGTGCGCACGTTTACAATAACACCACCGACCTCAGTTTTATGCTCCAGATGTGCACCCACAGCTTTGATCACTAGTGGAAATCCTAGCGATTGAGCGATCGAGACCACTCGCGATCCCGATGGTTCAACCGGACAAGTGTTCCCACGCGGAATGGAAACGCCGAAAGCGGCCACCGCCGCTTTGCCTTGCACTTCACTGAGCGTATAGGCTTTATTCACAGCATCGGGAACACTTGCGGGCCTTTGCAATTTTAAGTTGACACCGCTCAACCAACGAGTACCGATGTCACCCGCGAGGTCTAGCGCTTCAAGTGCTTCGCGAAGTCCCTGCAGAGGCACCACTTTGCCCTCGAAGCAGCGCTGCCGCGTTCTGGCGTTCAAGGTTTCGGGTAGCGAGGAAATCAATGCCGCGCAGGTGGGCGCTTGATTAGCAGATTTGATATAGACGTCAATGACCGCATCAAAAGCTTCCGTGTCTGCCAGCAGTTCGGGCGGACAATCCAACATGAATCCCACGGCATCGTAACCTGCGTGCAGAACTTCTGAAAATACCTTACCTAAGGCCGGCGGATCAAACCACAAATAAGTATGAATATCGAAGGGATTGGCAATCGTAACGCGGTCGGTTAACAACTTCTGCAAAACCGCGGCTTGAGGTGCAGCAATCGCAGGGAACTCTAATTGGAGTGATTGCGACACGTCGGCCACCATCGCCATATCGCCTCCTGAGGCCCCCATGATTAAAACCTTACGACCTGCAAGCGGACCCCCAGCATGCAATACTTTTAGGGTCTCGCACAGCGTGCCCAGCGTATCGCAACGGGCAATACCGGCTGATCGGCAAAATGCGTCGAATACCGAATCAGCACCGGCAAGTGCTCCGGTATGACTATGCGCCGTTCGTGCCGCCGCTTCCGACCGTCCTGCTTTAACTAACACAATCGGTTTACCGGCCTTGCGCGCACCCTCTGCGGCATGCGCAAATCGCTCAGTATCCTTTATACCTTCGAGGTAAAGACCAAAGGCGCTAACCCGTGGGTCTGCACACAAATTCTCAATCAAATCTTCAACCGCTAGGCGCGTCTGATTGCCCACGGTGATTAAGTAACCGATGGGCATCGATCTTGCATTAAACATTAAAGTGAGCGCGATAGTGCCGCTCTGGCAGATGATCGCCACCCCTCGCTCAATAGGGGTACCTACGACCTGATCTGGCCATAGCGCAACTCGATCAAAAAAATTCGCAAACCCATAACAATTCGGACCGAAGTAGGGCATCGAACCTGCCGCAATCCCTAAATCACGGGTCAGTTGGCGGCCGTTGTCGGTTCCGGTTTCTGAGAATCCCGCCGTAAAACACACAAATCCGCCGGCGCCGCGCATCGCAAGCGCTTTCGCTACTGAGGCTGTCTCCGTATTAGGCACGGCGACAAACGCGGCATCTGGTGCGTCGGGCAATTCCGCCACTGACCGATAAAACGGGGTCATGTCGGTTGAAGGACGTGTGGGGTGAATGCGCCAGACTTCACCGCTAAAACCGATCGCACTAACGCCGGCAGCTACCGCGTCCGTCCAAGCACTTGCCCCAATCAATGCAATACTTCGCGGTGCAAGGAGTCGCTGAAGATTATGGGGCAGTACAATTGATACCATCGCTAGCGACGCCGCAATTCAATTTTGCGTGATCCCGGAAATTTAAGTTGATAATTAGCCGGATCAGTTAGCAAGGACGTTAATTTTTCCTGGACTGGCGTGGGCAGCAGGGCGCTGGCCGGATTTTCCGCTTGTAGTACGTGCAGCATCATGGCCTCGGCGGTCGCGACTGGTTCGCTGACTCGATCACAGAAAAAAACCGCGCCCACATGAATACGTTTAGAGTCAGCAGCGAGCACGTAGATCTGTACCGATACCTCATCAGTCTTTTTAACTTCATGCAAATAGTGTAAATGGATCTCTAATGAATACAGAGTGCAGCGGGTGCGCGTTCGGTAGTCTTCATCC
The DNA here is from genome assembly GCA_043784265.1 of Gammaproteobacteria bacterium. Lineage (GTDB taxonomy): Bacteria > Pseudomonadota > Gammaproteobacteria > Steroidobacterales > Steroidobacteraceae > Bog-1198. The sequence continues at coordinate 3,475 of JAYVYN010000076.1, forward strand.
AATCCGATCCGATCCATCATTTCATCGGTTGCATAGCTAAATATCAAACCATAATAGGCATCGCGCAAATGACCGTTATAGTCGATCCATTCCGATGATATTTTAGTGCGGTAGGCTGGCAGTAAATTCACGTTATTCAACGCAGTTGCAATTTTTCGCGTGCTTGGGCGGGAGTCAGAATACGGGCACCCAATGCTTCAATAATTCCACGAGCCTTGGTCACTAGCTGCGCGTTACTCGCGTAGACGCCTTTGCTTAAATAGAGATTGTCCTCCAGGCCCACTCTGACATTACCACCCAGCAACACCGACTGTGCCACCCAGGGCATTTGCATGCGACTAATCGCGAAAGATCCCCAATTACAATTCTCGGGTAGCGTATTGACCATCGCCAAAAGATGTCCCACATCAGCGGGTACACCATACGGTATCCCCATACACAGTTGGATCAACGTTGGGGCATCTAACAACCCTTCCTTAACCATCTGGCGCACGAACCAAAGATTGCCGGTATCAAAGACTTCCAATTCCGGTTTTACCCCTAAATCCTTACAAATAGCAGCCCCTTGTCGTAAGTATTTCGGTGTGGAAATATAGGCTCGATTGTCGTCGCCGAAATTCAAACTACCGCAGTCCAATGTCGCGATGTCCGGTCGATAGAGTCCTTCATGGCACAGGTCGATCACATGGCGCATGCGATCTTCTTGGGTCACAAAATCGCTACCCGGCGCGGGAGTATCTTTAAGCCCGTGTTCGCCAATCACGATGTAGCCACCCATACCACAGGTCAAATTGACGATTACATCCACTTTGCTTTCGCGAATACGTTTTACGACTTCTCGATAATGTCGCGTCGCCATGCTAAAAGCACCGGTTTCAGGTTCGCGCACATGAATGTGCACAATTGCGGCGCCGGCCTCAGCCGCCGCGATAGCTGTGGCTGCGATTTGTTCAGGCGTTACCGCACAATGCGGACTCTTGGTAACTTTGGTGTCATCGCCGGTAACAGCGCAGGAAATGATGACATCGTGATTCATGATAAGACCTCAGAGCTTCTATTCGGGCCTATTATATTATCTTCACCGTAATAATTAAGCGAGATCTAAAACATTGATGCTACCTAAGAGCCTCTTGCGCCTAAGGCAGCAATAATCTCGGCCGCAGCGCATACGCCTACCGGCCGTGAGCCTTCCATCAGTAACAACGGATGCCCGGTGGCATTTAACAATTGGATCATGAGCTGCAAGGGCAGCGAAGCGGGCACCACCGCCACGCCACTACCACCCACCAGCGGCCGTCCGCCTGCGGCAAGCGGATTTTCAGCGTCAATTAAGCAAAGGGGCAGTGCAACCCCGTTAAAACGCACTTCGGCAACAACCTCCGCCGCGCCTATCGTGGCTTGGTACCGATGCTCAGCGTCCAGCCAAAAGGAAGGACCGTTACGCGCCAGCCCGTTCCAAGGACGCATGACCATAGCGCCGGTCAAAACACTTAAAGGATTCATATGCCGGACGAACTCAGCCACATAGTCGTCGGCCGGTGCTAAGACGATATCCTCAGCGGTTCCACTTTGAACGATTCGACCATTGTGCAGTATCGTTATATGGTCTCCCAACCGCAACGCTTCATCCAAATCGTGGCTGACGAATAGAATAGTCTTCTTGACCCGTTCTTGTAGCGCACATAGCTCGTCCTGTAACTTGCGGCGAATCAACGGATCCAGCGCCGAAAAAGGCTCATCCATCAATAAAATATCAGCATCCGTAGCGAATGCGCGAGCTAAACCCACCCGTTGTTGCATACCGCCCGATAGTTCGCTGACATATCGATCGGCCCATTGCGACAGACCTACCAATTCAAGTTTTTCATCGACTGTTTTTCTTCTTTGCAGGGCATTTTCCCCGCGCAGCTCCAATCCGAGACCAACGTTCTCGCGCACGGTCCGCCAGGGTAATAATCCAAATTGCTGAAATACCATCGCCACTCGTTCACGGCGGATGCGCCTTAGTTCAACAGCATTGCAATGCGCCACGTCAGTAACCGATTCACCCTCGCGCACCAAGACCTGGCCTCGAGTAATTGGATTTAAACCATTCGCGGCACGCAATAACGTAGATTTGCCAGACCCAGAAAGCCCCATCAATACCGAGATTTCACCGCGCGTCACATTCAAGTTAGCGCCCGACACACCGACCACCACCCCCAATTTCTTCGCGATCTCCTCACGCGTGCCCCCCGCATCTAGGGCCTTCAGGGCCTCACTAATAATCTTGCGTCCCGCGCGCCCCGGCTCGCGCGCAAACAAAATGTCCACGTTCTGGAATTCAATGGCAGTATCCATTTATTTTGAACTCCGTTCTTTGGGGCGGCTCACTCGATCCAAAATGATCGCCAACAATACGATAATAAATCCCGCTTCAAACCCTACGCCGACCTGTACCGAATTAAGTGCACGTACTACCGGGACCCCTAAACCCCCGGCACCCACTAAGGCTGCGATCACCACCATCGATAAACTAAGCATGATGCATTGTGTAATACCCGCCACGATTGTGGGCGCAGCGCTCGGCAATTCAACCTTGTATAAAAGTTGCAGCGGAGTGGCTCCAAACGCCTCGCCTGCTTCAAGCAAAGTCTTCGGCACCGACGATATGCCTAAATGAGTGAGCCTAATCGGTGCCGGTAGAGCGAATATCACCGTAGAAATAAGCCCAGGCACCACTCCTAAGCCGAACAACACCAAAGTCGGAATTAGATACACAAACGTCGGCAGTGTTTGCATGAGATCAAGCACAGGGCGTAACGCTGCAAATAATCTCGGTCGATGCGCGGCGGCGATTCCTAAGGGGACGCCAATTGCGGTAGAGGCAAAGGTTGCTACTAAAACCAAGGCCAGCGTTTCTAGAGTGGCAATCCAATAGCCTTGATTTAAAATGAACAGTAACGCCAGTGCGACAAAAACGGCGAGTCCGATAGATCGTCGGAGCACCCAGGCCAATAAACTTAAACTCACAATTAACGCGGGGGCAGGCAGTACCTCGAGCGCGAACGTCACGGCATCCACTGTGCTACGGATGAACCTCGATATACCGTTGAATAAAAACGTACCGTGCGACTTAATGGTGTCAATCGCCACGGCCATGCTGTCTCCCACCGGGATCTTGTGACTGATGATCCAGTGCTCAAATCCGCCCCGCGATACGGGCGGAGCTACCTCCAGGAACGCGGTACTCGCAAGCGTCCCAGAAAAAGTAGTCACGCCTTGGAGCCAAGTTCGAACCGTATCGGGATTTGCCTTGAGCCACTTTGCTGCGGCGATTTCGGGTACCTCATGACGATCTAAAATCGCCGCCATCATTTCACTTTCACCGCGGAGCGAAAACTTTAAATTTTTAAGCAAGCGTCCAACGTTAGGACACTCCGCGGTGTAGCCCTTACGGGTTACCGTATAAATCGTGGCCCCGCCGAAATTCGGCCCAAACACTGCATCGCCTCCCGCAAGATAGTGAAGATCAAATCGCATATTCATGGGATGGGGTTCCCAAGCCAGAAACACCACTGGCTCTTTATCCCGATAGGCGCGTTCTACCTGCGCCAACATGCCTTGTTCGCTGGATTCAACTAACTTGAACTCGCCTAATGCAAATTGATTTTGCTTCAACATGCTCAACACCAGCCGATTGCCATCGTTGCCGGGCTCAATGCCATAAATAATCGATTTCAGTTGCGGCGCGAAGCGTTGAATATCCGTGAAATTCTTCAATCCTGACGCGTACGTGTAGCTCGGTACCGCGAGCGTGTATTTGGCGCCTGTGAGGTTAGCGTCAAGAATCACGATCGAACCATCCTTTACATAGCGACTTCGATCGGCCTCCTGCGCCGGCATCCAATTACCGAGAAACACATCCAGATCATTGTTCTGTAGTGAGGCAAACGTCACCGGAACTGACAAAACGGTGATCTTCGGAAAATAGCCTATTCGACGCAATAATTCGGTCGTCAACGCCGTGGTAGAGGTCACGTCGGTCCAGCCCACGTCCGAAAAACGCACCGTTTGGCATTGAGCCGGATCATTGCCAGCCACTGCCGCTGACCCTTGGGTGGTCGCGAAGGCACTCAAAGCTAAGCTCCAAAACATGGTCCAGGCCTTGACCGATTGACCAGGGCGACTGCATGATTGAAGTCGCAGTGCCGACGTTGAACGCAGGTTTAACCACTTGTTGTAATTTGTCAACAATGCATCCTAATTTGTTGAAAATAAACGTTTAATTTTCAGCATCTATTTCTGAATATATTTTTCACGAATCGTAATCCTTAAAAGGTACTCAATTGAACAATCACGCCGCCCAGATAATGCACCACCCGTACCTTGGAGGCGAGCGTTTCCAGTCTATCAACCCTGCCGATGGCAGCGTGTTGGGTGAATTCTTAACCGCGGGCACGCACGAAATTGACGCGGCAGTTGCCAAGGCTCAACACGCTCAACAGCGTTGGGCCGCAACATCAGGCACCGAGCGAGCCCGCATCCTGCGCCAGGCGGCCCATATATTGCGTGCCAGAAACCGCGAGCTTGCAGAATTGGAAACCCGCGACACTGGCAAACCCATTCAAGAAACCTCAGTAGTGGACGTGATCTCAGGTGCCGATTGCCTTGAATATTTTGCGGGACTCGCAATGAGTCTTAGCGGTGAGCACATAGATCTCGGGCCCTCGGCATTTGGTTATACGCGGCGCGAAGCACTAGGCGTTGTGGCGGGCATCGGAGCGTGGAACTATCCCTTGCAGATTGCGTGCTGGAAGTCTGCACCAGCGCTGGCCTGCGGCAATGCCATGATTTTTAAGCCCGCCGAATTAACACCGTTTACGGCCGTCAGATTGGAAGAAATCTACTTAGAGGCGGGTCTACCGGCCGGCGTCTTTCAAGTGGTGCAAGGTCGTGCCGATACCGGTCGATTGTTGTCTCGACATCCAGGGATTGCCAAGGTCTCAATCACGGGCGAAGTAGGTACTGGCAAAGCGGTAATGAGTGATGCCGCTTCCACTCTTAAGAATGTGACCTTAGAGCTAGGGGGCAAGTCACCCTTGATAATATTTGAGGACGCCAAGCTCGATAACGCGGTATCTGGTGCGCTGCTTGCTAATTTTTACTCGACCGGTCAAGTCTGTTCGAACGGTACGCGCGTATTTGTTCATCGTTCGATTAAGGCAAAATTTCTAGAGAAATTATTGCAGCGTGTTAAAGCCATGCGCATCGGCGACCCTATGCACCCGGATACGCAGGTGGGACCTTTAGTATCTGAGCAACATATGCATAAGGTGCTGAGTTATTTCGAACGCGGACGCGCCGAAGGTGCAAAAGTACTGATCGGTGGCGAGCGAGTGACCACTGGGCTACTGGGTAATGGATTTTATGTGACACCCACGGTGTTTGATGGTTGCCACGACGAGATGGCGATTGTGCGGGAAGAAATATTTGGTCCCGTGATGTCGGTGCTCGATTTTGAAGATGAAGAAGACGTGGTACGACGCGCAAACGATACTGAATTTGGCTTATCGGCGGGGATATTCACCAATGACCTTACGCGGGCGCATCGGGTGATTGCCCAGCTACAAGCGGGGACCTGCTGGATTAACCACTACAATATCACGCCCATTGAATTGCCATTTGGTGGCATGAAAATGTCAGGCCTAGGCCGCGAGAATGGACGCGCGGCGATTGAGCATTACTCGCAACTAAAAAGTGTTTATGTCGCCATGGGCGACATTGACGCGCCGTATTAATTTTTAAACACTAGATCGAGAGTACAACCTTTGGCGCAGAATTTTGACTATGTGATTGTGGGTGCAGGTTCGGCTGGCTGCGTGCTTGCCGATCGTTTAAGCGCGGATGGTAAATCCAGCGTGCTGTTGCTGGAATATGGGGGTTCGGACCGCTCAATTTTTATCCAAATGCCCTCGGCCTTATCAATTCCCATGAACATGCCGAAGTATAATTGGTTCTATCACACTGAACCCGAGCCATACCTGGAGGGCCGGCGCATGCACACACCGCGCGGCAAAGTGTTAGGGGGTTCATCGTCCATCAACGGCTTGGTCTACATTCGTGGCAACCCACAAGATTTTGAGCGGTGGGATAAGCAAGGGGCTTCAGGTTGGAGTTATAGCGACGTGTTGCCCTATTTTCGCCGCGCCGAGACGCGCGCGGAGGGAGGCGATGAGTATCGTGGTGATAGCGGAAAATTGCAAACGACCTATGGCAGTTTAGAAAACCCCCTACATGCGGCGTGGTTGAGCGCCGCTCGTGAAGCGGGTTATCCCGCGTCGGCCGATATCAATGGCTATCAACAAGAAGGCTTCGGCCGCATGGATATGACGGTGGGTAAGGGTAGGCGCTCGAGTGCGGCTAATGCCTATCTTCGTCCAGCGATGTCGCGTAGCAATCTTAAAATACTGACTCACGCGTTGGTGACCCGCGTGACATTTGAAGGCGCTCGCGCGTCGGGGGTCGAATACACCCAAGCTGGCGTGAGCCATCGCGTGCACGCGAATCGCGAAGTGATTCTCTGTGGTGGCCCTATTAATACCCCCCAGCTTCTAAAATTATCGGGAGTGGGGCCGGGACCTGAGCTCCAGGAATACGGCATTCCGGTGCTCAAGGATCTACCGGGAGTGGGTGAAAACCTGCAAGATCATCTGGAGTTCTATTTCCAGGTGGCGTGTAAGGAGGCCATCACTTTGTATTCATCCATTAATTTATGGAGTCGGGCACTCATCGGTGCGCGTTGGTTACTACGCAAGGACGGTTTGGGCGCGACTAATCATTTCGAGAGTTGTGGTTTCATCCGTAGCCGCGCGGGTATTGAGTACCCGGATATTCAGTACCATTTTCTGCCTATGGCGGTTGCCTACGATGGCTCGACGTTAGCGCAAGAACACGGGTTCCAGGCGCATGTTGGGCCCATGCGATCAAAGAGTCGGGGTTGGGTGCGCCTCGCAAGTTCCAACCCCATGGATAAACCCAAGATTCAATTTAATTATCTCAGCCAACCAGAGGACTGGCTTGAAATGCGTGCCTGCGTACGTCTGACACGTGAGATTTTTGGCCAAAAAGCCTTTGATCGCTATCGGGGGCGCGAGTTGCAGCCAGGTACTGAAGTTCAAACAGACTCGCAGATTGATACATTCATCCGCGCCAAGGTGGAGAGCGCGTACCACCCATCATGCTCCTGTAAAATGGGCGCACCCGATGACAAGATGGCCGTGGTGAGTCCTGAAACTCGCGTCTATGGTGTTACGGGGCTACGAGTGGTGGACTCTTCTATAATGCCGTCTGTCACCACCGGTAATCTCAACGCACCAACTATCATGCTGGCCGAGAAAGCCGCCGATCATATTTTGGGGAAGAGCCTACTACCACGTGCAACAGCACCGTTCTACGTGGCGCAGGATTGGCAGACCCGGCAGCGTTGATGAGACCTCGCATTTCCGATGCATATTGTTGAGCAATAGCTACCAATAATGAGTCTCAGTTGAGGATGCAAATGTTACGAATCGCCTTATTAGCTTTCATGGTCTGCGTGGTTGCTTATGCCGACGCACGGGCACCTAGTCCTCGTGAATCCTGTTCGCCGCTCTCTGCGACAACGCCCGAAGGGGTTGGCTTATCTAGTACCCGGTTAAAGGCGATGACTGAGTATTTTCGCCACGAAGTGAGGATAAATTCCGCCGCAGGATATGTGCTGATGGTCGCGCGCGACGGTAAGCTCGCGTACTCAAGCGCGGTGGGCTTTCGAAATATCGAACAGCAGGTGCCGATGACACTCGATACGCGTTTCCGTATTGCCAGCATGAGCAAGCCGATTACCAGCGTTGCGGTGTTGATGTTGTATGAAGAAGGGCGATTTCAGCTCGATGATTCAGTGTCGCATTTTCTTCCGGAGTTTGCGAATCAACGCGTCTATATCGGTGTTGACTCCAGTGGTCATTTGACTAGCGAACCTGCAAAACGCGGCATTACCATTCGCGATCTGTTGACCCACACCAGCGGTCTAGGCTACGGCGGACTGTTCGATCCCCCATCGCCCTTGCGCGACGCCTACGATGCCTTAAAGCTCACAGCAGCCGGCATGTCGCTGGCGAATAAAGTCAGAGGCATTGCAGGTCTTCCATTGTATTTTCAACCGGGCAGCGACTGGCGTTATAGTTATGCCGACGATGTACTGGGACGGTTAGTCGAAGTAGTTTCGGGCCAGCCTTTCGACACGTTTCTTAAAATGCGACTATTTGATCCTCTACACATGGCGGCCACGGCTTTTTATATTCCTGAGGCGGACAAACCGTTACTCGCGATTATGTACAAACATGATTCCGACGGCAAATTGCAAGCGAGCCATCCCAGTTGGCTTTGGGACGCGAGTGACACGACTATGGCACCGTCAGGCGGCGGCGGACTCATCTCAACGGCAAACGATTATTTAAGATTTGCGCAAATGCTGGAGAACGGCGGTAATTTTGCAGGTCACCAATACTTGTCACCCGTCACCGTTGCGCTCATGACCGAGAACCAAGTCGCTGATGATGCAATGTCAAAGTATTGGGGCTCTAATTCCCTAGGGCTTGGCTATGGCCTTGGAGTCGGTGTCTATCTCGACGCACATCACGCGCCATTTGCAGGATTTAATGGCGACTACAGTTGGGGCGGCTTGTTCGACACGCACTGGGTAGCAAGCCCAAAAACAGGCGTCGTCGCGGTCTTACTGACTCAAATCGACCCGAGCGGCAATAAAGCACCACAACGCACGGATGCGGATTTCCATAATCTATTATTTGCTTCCCTGACTCGACTGAATTCGCAGGGGTCAACAAGGTTTCAGTCAGAATCGGCAAGCTGCAAAGGCCCTCGAAAAACCAAAGACTAAACGAGTTTTCGGTGCTCGGGACGCGTTCGGCGTGCGGCTACTAGGTGGGATAGTACTCGCGCGCGATTTCCGCAAGCAGGCACGTAACATAGTCGCTAAATGAGCGCCACACCTCTAAGTGAAAGGCATCGGACCGCGTCCGCCAAAGGACAATTTCCGCCTTCGCTAACACCGTGCGCGTGCACATGCCTATTGGAAAAGCGCTAAGCTCAAGATCCAACGGGCATGCACCGTTGAGAATTCGCTCTGCAAAGGGCCCACTAATTTCGAGCGCGATTTGACGGTGACTCATATCCACTAAAGCATGCGCAATATCGCCCATGGCATGCTCAAGCGCTGCCGCTGCTGCTGGTGCTGACTCATCACTCATATCCAACAATAAATATTCTTCAGGCCCCAGCCATAGAGTAGCGCGTGGTCCCTGCGATAAGGCACGACACGCGGTCTCCGAAAAAGGCACTCCCCACACCGTTGCCGCAGCAGCGCGAGGCACTGGGCCACCGTGCAGGGTCAAGCGGGTCGCGAAGGGTAGGGCCCGCATCCATTTCGTAACGGGGACCACCGGCGCGCGCCGTGCAATGTTCAACGTTGCGCCACTAACCATTGATACGCGCTCCTGTCGTGTCATAGAACACCGGGCTAGTGACGTCGACTTGGATGTCCCGGTTTGGCATAGGAACGTACAGGCTTTGCCCGAGACGTGCTCGACCACCAGACACGAGTGCTAACGCAATCGGATAACCCAGCACCGCGCTATAGTAGGAAGAGGTGACATGTCCTACGAGCGCCATCGGCGGCTTTTGTCCCGCACTCAAAGTTACTTGTGCGCCTTCTTCCAGAATCTCACCGTTAGGCGTCCGTAAACCCACTAGTTGCTTGCGGGTGGCAGTTTTCATCGAGGCACGCTCTAAGGAACGCTTACCCACAAAATCAAGCTTATTTTTACCAATGGCCCAAGTTAAACCGGCATCATCGGGGGTGACCGTACCGTCGGTATCTTGGCCAATAATAATGTAACCCTTCTCTGCCCGTAGCACATGCATGGCTTCTGTGCCGTACTCGGTAATACCGTGGAACTGGCCCGCCGCATGAATGGCTTCCCAAATGGCTAGGCCATAGTCTGCGGGCACGTTGACTTCAAAGCCCATCTCACCGGTGAAGCTTACGCGAAATAATCGCGTGGGCACGCCACAGATATTTCCAAGCATGACGCTCATATGGGGCATTGCGGTTGCACTCATATCGATGTCAGTGAGGCCTTGCAATACTTCGCGGGAGCGCGGCCCTTGCACCGCGATGACGGCCCAATGCTCGGTAGTAGAGGTCAACCATACTTTAAGATCAGGCCATTCGGTTTGCCGATAATCCTCCATCATCCCCAGCACGCGAGGTGCACCGCCGGTGGTGGTGGTGACATGAAAGCGATCGGTTGCCAGGCGCGCGATGACCCCGTCATCATTGATAAAACCATCTTCCCGTAACAATATCCCATAGCGGGATCGACCCACGTTCAAGTTCGACCAACTGTTGACGTACATGCGGTTTAAGAATTCAGCCGCATCCGGCCCCACAACTTCAATTTTCCCTAACGTCGACGCATCGAACATGCCGCAAGCATTGCGCACGGCGAGACACTCGCGAGCGACTGCCGCATGCATATCCTCGGCTGTGCGCGGAAAATAGCGTGCGCGTTTCCATAGCGCCACATTCTCGAATACGGCCTCGTGAGCTTGCGCCCATACATGCGTCGCAGTTGTACGTACCGGATCAAATAAATCACCCCGAGATATACCGGCAAAAGCACCGAAGGTCGTCGGTGTATACGGCATGCGGAAGGTTGTCAGTCCGACCTGCGGGACGGGTACGCCTAGAGCTTGCGCTACGATTGCCAGCGCATTTAGATTCGAAGTCTTACCCTGATCGGTGGCCATGCCCGTCGTGGTGTAGCGCTTTACATGTTCAATAGAACGAAATCCCTCCCGCGTGGCTAAGGCAAGATCGCGAGTCGTGACATCGTGCTGCCAATCGACAAAGGCTTTCGAATTGCTCGGCGAATCGGGTTGGGGTAGGGCGCCTAGGTAGGGATTGGCATCAATGGGGATCGCGTCCACTGTAAATTTGAGAGATCCGGTTGCTGCACCGTCCGCGAGTACCTCGTGCAATCCATACACACCGCGACACGCACCGACCGACCGTTCGCACTCGGCGGACTGCCCGGGCACAAATGCCTTTACAGAGTCGCTCCACTCGACCTTGCCACGCGATTGAGAAAATAAATGCACGCTAGGCGTATAGCCACCAGACATTAAAACTAGATCGCAATTAATTTGTTTGAGCTTAATCACGGTCCCGGAGATCACTTGGCCAAGATCAATGCGGCGGACTCGTAAATCACCTTGAGTATCCAGCACCGTGGACCCTGCAATGACCTCAATTCCAGCGGCGTGAGCCGCATCAACCCAGGCACCCTTAGGCGCGGTGCGCAGATCCGCGATCGCGTCGATCACGACTCCGGCGGCGTGCAAGTCGAGCGCCGCTTTATAGGCGCCATCGCCCGACGTTACCAGCACCGCATGTGACCCCGCTTTCACGCCATAACGATTCAAGTAGGTCAACGCTGCGCCCGCGAGCATCACGCCGGGTCGGTCATTGCCTGGAAATACTAAGGGCCGTTCAATCGCTCCAGTGGCGAGGATCACCGAGCCTGCGCGTACCTGCCAAAGCCGTTCGCGCACAAGATGCAGGCTGGGATTGTCTAAATGATCAGTAATACGTTCGCTTAAAGCCACAAAATTATGCGGAAAATAGCCGAATGCCGTGGTTCGCGTTAGTAATGTAACGCGCGAATTGTCTTTAAGCGTTTGGACCGCTTGAGCGATCCAATCACGGGCCATTAGCCCGTCAATGCGGGTGGCGGAGTGATCACCTTCGCTAAGGAGGGTGCCGCCGAATTCTGCTTGTTCATCACAAAAAATGACACGGGCTCCAGTACTCGCTGCACTGAGTGCCGCGGCAATTCCGGCGGGGCCGCTGCCTACTACCAACACATCGCAGTGCGCGTAGCACTGCGCGTAGCGGTCGGGGTCGGGCTTGCTAGGCGCCACCCCCAGACCTGCGGCACGACGAATTACGGGCTCATACACGGCCTTCCAGGCCTTGCGCGGCCACATGAAGGTCTTGTAGTAAAAACCCGCAGGGAAAAATGCCGCTAGCTTGTCATTGATGCGTCCAAAATCGGTTTGTAAGCTAGGCCACCGATTCTGGCTATGCGCCTGCAGCCCGTCGTAGAGCTCTACTTGGGTGGCACGCAAATTAGGCGTGTAGCGGGCCGCATCCCGGTAAACAGTGATCAAGGCGTTGGGTTCCTCGGAACCGGCTGCCAAAATGCCGCGCGGCCGATGATATTTGAATGAACGGGCCACTAAATGCACGCCGTTAGCGAGTAGGCCAGAGGCGAGCGTGTCGCCCACAAAACCCGAGTAAGTCTTGCCGTCGAAGCTAAATTTAAGACTCCGCGATCGATCAATATGCCCGCCTTTTGAGGTTCGGAAGCTCATGCGCGACTCCCTGCGGAGGGTTTGCGGGGCGGCACGTTCACGGCCGGTCGCGGCGTACCCGACTTATAAGTCGTTAGGAAATGATCCGTAGTGGTATCGCGCAGTGCATTAAAAAATTGGCCGCAGCCACGAGCATGTCGCCAGCGCTCTGCGTATACCCCTTTAGTGTTGGCCCGCATATAAAGAAACGCGGCCCAATCCTGATCGTTCAGCTCCGACGGTTGGTGCGGTCGTAGCAAATGCGCTTCACCGCCATGAGTGAACTCAAGCTCTGGACGTTTACCGCAATACGGACAGTCAATTATGAGCATTGTGTTTTGCGCATGGCGTTTGACTAGTGAGCGACGGCGGCGGCGGCGGCTTCATCGATCAAGTAGCCGTCGCGAAATCGCTCAATATTAAAAGGCGCATTAATAGGATGAGGTTCATCGCGAGCAATGGTCCAGGCAAACACGTGTGCTGATCCAGGAGTTGCTTTGAATCCACCGGTGCCCCACCCGCAATTGACGTACAAACCTGGCACCGGCGTCTTGGCTATGATGGGCGAGCGATCCGGAGTGACGTCAACAATACCGCCCCAGTTGCGCAACATACGAAGTCGGCGAAAATGTGGAAAGAGTTCACAGATGGCGTCTAGCGTGTGCGTATTGATATGCAGCGCGCCCCGCTGGGTATACGAAGTATAGGCATCGGTGCCCGCGCCAATGACTAATTCGCCTTTGTCCGACTGGCTGATGTAGGCGTGGATAGTGTTGGACATTACGACGCAGGGAAAAATCGGCTTAATCGGCTCCGAGACTAAAGCCTGTAGCGGAAAACTCTCCAGTGGCAGACTCACTCCTGCCATTTGCAAAACCACGCTGGTGTGGCCCGCAGCCGCCACACCCACTTTGCGCGCGCCAATATACCCTCGCGACGTTTCTACGCCGAGCACGGCTCCCGCTGCATCACGTCGAAACCCCGTGACCTCACAATTTTCGACAATGTCGACTCCCATGGCATCGGCGGCGCGAGCATATCCCCAAGCAACCGCATCGTGCCGCGCAGTGCCTCCGCGACGTTGTAAGGCGGCGCCTAAAACAGGGTAGCGAATATTGGTGTCGATGTTTAACGGCGGGCAGAATGCCTTGGCCTCTTCGGGCTCGAGCCAATCATTGTCCACCCCATTGCAACGATTGGCATGGATGTGACGTTTACTGACCTGCACATCATGCACGGTATGCGCCAGCATCATGACCCCGCGTGGCGAGAACATCACGTTATAGTTAAGCACTTGCGAAAGATTTTCCCACAGCTTCAGAGAATGATCGTACAGAGCGGCGCTCTCACTAAATAAATAGTTCGAGCGAATGATGGTGGTATTGCGACCCGTGTTGCCCCCTCCGATCCAACCTTTTTCTAATACGGCAATATTAGTAAGGCCATGCTCCTTCGCGAGATAGTAAGCAGCTCCAAGTCCATGCCCACCACCACCCACGATAATGGCATCGTAAGCCGCTTTAGGTTCGGC
>JAYVYN010000077.1:0-28417 GCA_043784265.1 Gammaproteobacteria bacterium
CAGGCTCTATTGAATTTATCGCGCATCGCCGGTGCGTAACCTCTATACCACGCCAATTCAGGTCCATTAAGCGGATAAGCGCCATCCAATACCAAGGAACGCAGACGCAGCGGGTGACGCACCGCAAAAACTTGAGCGAAAAATGTGCCATAGGAATCGCCATACAGATCGACTGCGCCCTCACCCAGTGCCACCAACACCGCCTCAAGATCATCAACCGCGTAACTAGTACTAAAAAATTGTGCGTCAGTTCCCAATTGCTCACCACACTCGCCGATGTCTTTGATGCTAAGACTCGGCGCGACCTGCAAGGTATGGCAATTGATTGCCGCAGATTTTCCTGTCCCGCGATTGTCCATAATAATGACATCGTGGTCAGCACGAAATGGCTCGAAAAGACTCAAATATTCATCACGTGATTCGGTTGCAGGATATCCAGGTCCGCCTTCCGTTGCTACCAGGGCTTGGCGCTTCGGATTGATTCTACGCGCGGCATAGTATTCAAAATAGACATCGATTGTACCGACGATGCGCCCACTCGGATCAAGCGCACGGACCAATCGACCGCAACGGGCGCCGTTTATCGTACACTGCGTGAACCGTATAGAGCCTACGGGTTGTGCAAAATCAACACCACTGAACAAATACAATAACGTTATCACGCCTATTGCGGTCAATTTGCCCATGGGTTCCCCCTTTCCTACAAGACACTATATTCTACTTGTACCATGAAAAAACTACGCTGCACTGCATTCACGCTGCTTGCCCTTGCATTCACACTGCCTATCAATGCCAGCCCCCTAAAAACGCGAAACGTGGTTCTCATCGTGAGCGATGGACTACGCTGGCAAGAAATTTTTTCGGGGGCAGACCCTGAACTTGTAAATAATGAAAAAGCCAGCGGCAGTTGGATGTCGGTTGCAGAGTTAAAGAAACGCTACTGGAACGACGACCCGCTCGAGCGCCGTAAACTATTGTTTCCGTTCATATGGAATACCCTTGCAAAACAAGGCCAACTATACGGCAATCAATTACTAGGTAGCCGTGCAGAAGTGACTAACGGACTATGGTTCTCTTATCCTGGGTATAACGAGATGGCGAGCGGCGCACCGGATACAAAGATCAACAGTAATGAATTTGGACCCAACCCAAATTCCACCGTGTTTGAATGGCTGAATAACCAACCAGAGTTCAAATCAAAGGTGGAAATCTTAGGAACTTGGCAAACTTTTCACGACATATTTAATGGCTCGCGTAGTGGCCTGCCCATATATTCCGGCAAAACTTTCTTGGACTCGCTGCAAGATAGCCCTACTAAACGCCTACTAGCCGAACTCTACCAAACCACGCCACGGCTAGAGGAGGATGATCCCGCAGATGCATTGCTCGCAATTACGGTGCGCGAGCACCTAAGGAGCACTCAAGCGCGGGTATTTTTTATAGGGCTGGGTGACACTGACAATTGGGCTCATTCAGGGCGCTATGATTTAGTTCTACAAACAGCCCATAACTTCGATCAATTTGTCGCAGACCTTTGGCGGCAAATGCAATCAACACCGCAATACCACGATCAAACAACGTTTATACTTACCACGGATCATGGCCGCGGCAGCGGACCCGAGCTATGGAAAGATCATGGCACCGAGCAGCCCGGGTCTGGCAATATTTGGATCGCGGTGATGGGTCCTGATACCCCGGCACTGGGCGAACGTCACAATCTACCAACGGTCACACAAGCGCAGATTGCAACAACCATCGCCGCTCTCGTCGGGCAGGACTACCGCAAAGCAAAGCCCAGCGCGGCTGCCGCTTTGCCGGTTTTGTCAAAATAAATAGGAATAGCATGGCTAATCAAGTAACTCGACGAGATTTCATGGATGGCGTGGCATGTGCCGTTATCATAAGCGGTCTAGCTTCCAGAATAGGATTCGCAACCGAAAGCACTTCATATCCGCCCGCACGTACCGGCTACGGCGGTAGCACCCCAAAGGACTTTGCAATCGCGCACAGCATTCGCGACGGCAAGCGTTACGACTTAAGTGGGCAAGCCACTACGGAACACTATGACATGGTCATCATCGGTGCCGGAATTGGCGGACTCGCAACCGCGCACTATCTGCGCAAAGCCAGACCTAACGCCCGTATTTTAATTCTCGACAACCATGATGACTTTGGCGGCCACGCTCGTCGCAATGAATTCAATGTCGATGGAAGGTTTTTGTTAGGTTACGGTGGCAGCGAATCATTGGAAGGACCTAATCGCCGCTGGACCCGTGTCGCACGAGATTGTGTTGCCGACATCGGCATCAATCTGCAGCGTTTCGAAACTGCTTTCCATCAAAATCTATATTCCAACATGGGACTATCATCAGGGCTGTTCTTTCCACAGGAAGTCTATGGAGCTGATCGCTTAGTCACCGGAGACCCGGTACGCTCCCTACCGAGCGATGTCCCAGCCAACCGACACAACGGTCGTACCCCAGCCGCTTTTATTGCCGACTGCCCCGTCAGCGAGCCGCAAAAAACCGCATTACTCAAGTTATTTACCGACACTACCGATTTTTTTCCGGGAAAAAGCCTGGCACAAAAACTACAAATACTCTCCAAGATATCCTATCGCGACTACCAGCAACTTTATTTTGGCCTAGATGATGCGTCCCTCGCGATGTTCAGAGGTCGCACCCTCGATCTATACGCATGCAAAACTGAAGCAGTGCCAGCCGTCGCCGCGTGGGCGGTTGAAATGCCAGGGTTTCAGGGGCTAAATTTACAGATCCCTGCAGACGGAGTGCTGGAAACCGATCCTTATATCTACCATTTCCCCGATGGAAACGCATCGCTCGCACGACTATTCGTACGCGAACTTATTCCGAGCGTAGCCCCGGGCCACAGCATGGAAGATATTGTCACTGCGCCGTTCGATTACTCGCGTCTTGATCAGTCCGGCCAGAATATTCGGCTGCGCTTAGCATCAACGGTAGTCGCATTGGGCAACCGGACTCGCGGCCAACACGGCGTCGAACTGCTGTATTCGCAAGGCGAAAAACTCACGAAAATTAGTGCCGGACATGCAGTCTACTCTGGATATTCCGCGATGTTGCCGTACATATGTTCTGATTTGGGAGATGCTCAACGCAAAGCCGTCGCAGCCCAAATCAAAGCGCCGCTAGTGTATGTGAACGTAGCGATTCGCAATTGGCGCTCTTGGGTCAAGCAAGGCGTGCACTACGTAAACAATCCCGCCGGATTCTATAGCCACTTAAAACTCGACTATCCCGTAAGTCTCGGTGATTATCGTTTCCCCACAAACCCGGATGAACCCATGATTCTGCACCTCATTCATATGCCGTGGCCGGACGGTCCCATAAAAGACTTACGCAGCGCCTTTCGCGCCGCGCGGGCTCTTGCCTATAGTCGTAGTTTCGAAGAATTCGAGATGCATGCCCGCGATGAACTGGGTCGAATTTTAGGTCCGGGTGGCTTCAACGCCGAGCGCGATATTGCGGCGATTACCGTGAACCGATGGGGGCACGGCTATAGTTATGATTTTGACCCCCTGTTCGATTCGCCCGAGGATGCTGCATATATCAAGGTAGCGGCTAAACCGGTGGGCCGCATTCATTTCGCCGGGGCGGACAGCGCCTGGGACGCCTACGCCCACAAAGCCATCGATAGTGCGCACCGCGCTGCGATAGAAATTACCGGTTAGACACGTCCTCGCGTAAATGGTCGAAATTATGTAAAATTCAGGTAGTCGCCTTTGGATATGCAATCATATACTCCAAACGCTTAGCTGTTAGTGATTGAGAGGTATTTATGGTCGATTACGTCGGAACGACACGCATCGCGGAACTTCTATCCCAAGTGGGTACTGCTTCATTCATGGCGGCCCTCGCCGGAGAAATTGAAGTCGACTTTCGTCGCTGGCATGACTTCGATAAATCACCGCGGCACGCAGTACATTCAGCGGTAGGCGTTATCGAACTCATGCCCATTAGCGATTCCAAACTTTATACATTTAAGTATGTGAATGGACATCCTAGGAATACCCACGATGGCCTACTGACAGTTACGGCTTTTGGCATTCTGGCCGACGTGGCAACCGGCTATCCCCTGTTATTGTCGGAGATGACATACATCACCGCGCTGCGAACCGCGGCTATTTCAGCTTTGGCAGCCCAGAAAATGGCCCGCCCCAACAGCCATATTATGGCCATGATTGGTAATGGCGCGCAAAGTGAATTTCAGATCCTGGCGTTTCATCGTATGCTCGGCATCAGAGAAGTTCGGCTCTTTGATACCGATAAAGCCGCTACGGAAAAATTGCTGCGAAATCTGTCGGCGTTAAAAATTCCCGATCTGAAAATCGTATGCAGCAAATCAACTGCCGAGGCGGTACAAGGCGCAGATATCGTTACGACAGTGACCGCCGATAAACGTAATGCGCTCATTTTGACGCCGGAGATGATTGAACCCGGCATGCATTTGAATGCAGTGGGTGGCGACTGTCCCGGGAAGACCGAACTCCATGTAGAAATTTTACGTAGATCCGACGCACGTATAGTGGTGGAGTACGAACCCCAGGCGCGTATCGAGGGCGAGATTCAACAACTCAAGCCCTCTGAGCCCGTAATCGAATTAACGGAAGTGCTGTGTGGCACCAAGGCGGGACGCGCGACTGAACACGAGGTAACTATTTTCGATTCAGTAGGATTCGCACTCAATGATTTCTCGGCACTGCGTTATGTGTACAAACTCAATCGCGAACAATCGGTAGGGCGCGCACTCATTGACCTCGTGCCACTGCTGGATGATCCGAAAAATCTGTGGGGTGGATTGACCGGTACAGAAAAATCTCAACCTACGGCCATAGTCGGTAAGGCGCCGACGCAACACAGCGCCCTGGTATGAGCAGCATGGTATGAGCAGCATGATATGAGCGGCGTGGTATGAATGCCTCTACACCGGTTACCGCTAGCCTGATTGGGGCGCCCACTGATGTCGGAGCGGGCGATCGCGGTGCGTCCATGGGACCTGAGGCGCTGCGAGTCGCTGGAATTTATTCGGCCCTTACACAACGCGGACTTAAGGTTATTGATCACGGAAACATAAACGGACCGGCGAATCGAGGCGGTCCAGCCGTGGACGGCTACCGGAATCTAGCCGAGGTCACCGCATGGTGCAGCGAAATTCACGACATCGTATATCGCGAACTTAATGAGGGTCGGCTACCTATTTTACTCGGCGGCGATCATAGCTTGAGCATCGGGTCGATTGCCGCTATCGCGCGCTATTGTCATTTAAAAGCCAAAAAATTGCGTATTCTCTGGTTAGACGCACATGCTGATTTCAATACTCGCGAACTGAGCCCAAGCGGTAGCTTACATGGCATGCCGGTAGCCGTTTTATGCGGATTTGGCCCCCCAGAATTACTAAAAATTGGTCATAGCATTCCTGCGATTAAGCCGGGATGGGTGCGTCAAATCGGAATCCGCAGCGTGGACCCCGGCGAGCGCGCCTTTGTTCACGAGCAAGGCTTGGACGTATTCGATATGCGTAGTATCGATGAAATGGGCATGCGTAAGGTGATGGAGATTGCCCTAAGAGACTTAGATTCAGATACCCATTTGCACGTCAGTTTTGATGTCGACGGTCTTGATCCAGAAATAGCACCGGCAGTCGCAACCACGGTCTCCGGTGGATTGTCTTACCGTGAAGCTCAGCTTTTTATGGAGATGATTGCGGACACCAATAGCGTCGCATCGGTCGATATTATGGAATTAAATCCAGCTCTGGATGTACGCAATAAAACCGCGATCTTAGCCGTCGATTTGCTGGAGTCGTTGTTCGGGAAAAGCACTCTCATGCGTAACCCCGTAGCAACCGCGTAGCGCCCCGTGCATCCCAATATCACGCTCGATTCATTGCGTCAGGTGATTCGCGACAACGGCCTAATCGCCGAAGATACGTCGGTCACGCAGCTACTACACCGCCTGGAGCTCACCGGCGGAGCACGGCACCGCGCGGTTGCGGTGGCCATGGCTTTAGTCGAAGCTGCACGGTCGCGTCGCGATGAGCGCCCTTTTCTGGATGCCTTTTTACAAGAATTTGGCTTATCGAATCAAGAGGGCATCGCCCTCATGTGTATTGCTGAAGCCTTGCTGCGAATTCCTGACGATGTAACTGCTGATCGCCTTATAGCGGAACAATTGTCTAGCGGCGATTGGTCCTCTCATTCCGGCAAATCTGAATCACTATTCGTCAACGCCTCGACTTGGGGCTTGATGTTAACAGGCGGCATTCTAGACCTTGAACCATTGATCAAATCAGACGCGCCGGGTTGGATGCGAAAATTAACCCGTAAAGCGGGCGAGCCTTTGGTAAGACTGGCGGTACGGCGAGCAATGCGAATCATCGGTGGCGAATTCGTGGTTGGACGTACCATAGAAGAGGCACTAGCGCGTAGTGCGCGCGAACCAGAAGTTGCGCTTTGCTCATTTGATATGTTGGGTGAAGGCGCTCGAACTCGTCACGATGCTGAGCGCTATTTAAAATCTTATGAACATGCCATTGACGTGATTGGAGCCGCCGCGAATGGTCGAGCTGCGCACGAAACCTCCAGTATTTCCATTAAGCTCTCGGCGCTGGAGCCGCGCTACCTCCTCTTGCAACACGATCGTGTGGTGGAGCGCTTAGTACCCGTGGTTACGAATTTAGTACGACGAGCGGCTAAGCTTGGCATTCAGTTGACTATTGATGCCGAGGAAGCTAATCGATTGGACTTATCGCTAGATATTATTGAAGCCTTAGCCCGTGATAAAAGTACATTGAGCTGGCCAGGACTTGGCCTAGCCGTGCAGGCATATAGCAAGCGCGCCTTAAACGTTATCGATTGGGTTGCAGCGATTTCCAGACAGTACGGTCGACGCATGAGCATTCGCTTAGTCAAAGGTGCCTATTGGGACAGCGAAATCAAAGCGGCGCAAGAGCGTGGATTAGTCGAGTATCCGGTCTACACCCGGAAGACAACCACAGATGTGTCCTATCTCGCGTGCGCCGACACGCTCTTGCGCAATCTCGACGTTATATATCCGCAATTTGCCACGCATAATGCCCATAGCATTGCCTCAATTTTAGAGCTTGCACCGCGCGGAGCCAGCTTTGAATTTCAAAGACTTCACGGGATGGGCCGACTCCTTTACGCAGAAGCTGCACGACAAATAGCGAATTTCCCGCCGGTTCGAGTATATGCACCGGTCGGGGAACATAAGGACTTACTAGCCTACTTAGTAAGGCGGTTACTAGAGAATGGGGCCAACACATCCTTCGTTAACCGTTTCATGGACGAAGAGATCGCAGTCGCCGAAATTGTTGGCGATCCACTGCTAGCCACCGAGCGACTGGATAGCTACGCTCATCCGCGTTTGTCTAAGCCGACCGCCCTCTTCAGCGATCGCCGCAACTCACTAGGTGTTGATCTTGGCAATCCAGACGAACTACTCGCGCTGTCGAAAGCGGTAACCCGCAAGGTGGCGACCGAGGCTACGGCGGGACCCATTATTAGCGGCATCCCGTTGCCGGGTGCCCATCAACCTGTGACTAATCCTGCCGATAGGCGCGAACGCGTCGGCACCTCGCGTGACGCAACCGCAGCGGAAATTTCGGCGGCTTTTAACGCCGCGAGCGCCGCACAAGCTGATTGGAATGCGCGAGGCGGTAGCTTCCGGGCCAATTGTCTAGAACACGCGTCGAATCTACTCGAAGCACGGCGTAGCGATTTTTATAGCCTACTGGTCCGGGAAGCTGGCAAAACTTTACCGGATGCAGTTGCTGAAGTTCGCGAAGCCGTTGATTTTTGCCGCTACTACGCCACCCGTGCGCGCGAACATTTTGCATCTCCACTGCGCCTGCAAGGACCCACAGGCGAGCTTAACGAACTATCACTTCAAGGACGCGGCGTATTCGCTTGCATTAGCCCGTGGAATTTTCCGCTCGCTATTTTTGCAGGCCAAATTACCGCAGCGCTAGCAGCCGGTAATTCAGTGGTAGCAAAACCCGCTGAACCCACGCCGCTAGTAGCGGCATGCTTAATAAATTTGCTACACGAAGCAGGAATTCCACCACAAGTCCTGCACCTAGTGCCCGCAGCGGGTCGACTATTTGGTGAAGTTGCTTTTGCACATTCAAGCCTTGCCGGCGTCGCTATGACGGGATCAACCGCAACTGCGCTCACTATTAATCGCTTATTGGCCGCCCGCGATGGCGCCATAGTCCCGCTCATCGCCGAAACGGGTGGCATGAACGCCATGATTGTTGACTCTACGGCGTTACCAGAACAAATCGTCGATGATGTGATCACCTCGGCATTCATGAGTGCGGGTCAACGCTGCTCGGCCTTGAGAATATTATTTCTGCAGGAAGAAATCGCTGACACTGTCATTGAGATGATCGAAGGCGCAATGGACGAATTAGTGATTGGCAACCCCGCGAATCTTGAGACCGACGTGGGGCCGGTCATATCGGTAAATGCCGTGCAAATGCTTGCTGCACATGTCGCCAAGATGCGAGTGGAGGCCCGTGTAATCAAAGCGTGCGAGCTAAATGATACGCATGCGCACGGAAGTTTCTTTGCACCGCACCTGATCGAATTAAATAGCGCCGCACAATTAACCCGAGAAGAATTTGGTCCCATCTTACACGTCGTGCGCTACAAGTCTTGCGACCTGCATCAAGTACTACAAGATATACGCAACACGCAATTTGGCTTAACGCTTGGCGTACAAACTCGCCTAGAATCATTTTGGCGCGAAATATTCCAAAATACGGCCGTTGGAAATACCTACATCAACCGCAATATGATCGGCGCGGTAGTCGGGGTACAACCCTTTGGGGGTACGGGACTTTCCGGTACAGGACCCAAGGCGGGTGGTCCTCATTATTTAACCCGATTCGCCAATGAACGAACACTCACCGTGAACACCACCGCCACCGGTGGCAACGCCGCATTGCTTAATCTAGGTTAACAAGTTACTTCCGGCCAGCCGGAATCACAATTCGGGCGTGCGTGAAAACTCCCAGTTTGGTGCCCTTACTCGGTTCACTCAATCCCAAGATGATTTCAACCGAGTGCTTGCGTGCAAGATTCGGTAATATTTTTACAAACAATTTAGCCGAGTGACTGCCTTTCAAGAAAAAATGTCTCATGCGAGGCTGCAACACAAAATCCACGCCGGGTATAGCCGATCCTGCTTCGGTCCACCAGACAAAGCTATCCTGTGCTGCTGCGGCATTCGACCGGATTATGCGTATCTCAGCAAATTTCCCCGATCCCGTGATACGAAATATCGTCGCAGCAAAGCTAACCGTGCTGATCGCGCTGGCCGCCACTAATGCTTTTTTAGGCATTGGCTTCGATAATACTGCAGGCCTCACAAAAATATTTGCTTTGGCCCGTGGCGCGACCCTTTTGGCTACAGGGCTTGTCACCGTAGATTCAACAGTTCGCACTACCTCTGGGGTTTGCACCTCTGTGGGCGGGGGAGTCACTGCTCGCTCTGGCAGCAGCGCTGCAAGAGGCTTTGCGGGTACCGGACTTACAATCGGCTGGGCCGTCACCGCCACATTGCTGACTGGCAGCGGTGTGTTTTCTGCTTTGCGATTAATGGCCACGCCAACGGCTAACACTGCTACTAGCATCGCCAATGCGCTGGCATAGCGCACAGTGGGTAGATCCCACACAGGCGTGTGACGGGTACCCAGCACTTGAGGCGCCGGCAGCCGCTCGAGACCTGGTTTAATGTCAAGACCCGCGATCCAATCCTGAACAGAAATCGATCGCTTTTCTCGCGACCACTGCAACCCATGCAGTAACGTTTTCCATTGCCGGAGATTAAGTCCCAAAGGTCGCCGTGGCGCCATTCCGACGTCTCGGGCTTCGGTCGCACGACGACGCCTAAATGGATGCTCCCCCGCTAGCAATTCATACGCAAGGCACGCCAACGCGTATAAATCATCACGCGGGTCGGTACCTTGGCCTTCCAACAATTCACAACTTGCGTAAGCTAGTGTGACAGACGGCGGGTGAGCTTTTACTACCGTAGCGCTAGCCGCATACGACCGAAACGATTTACTGGACGCACCGAAATCCAATATTCGAATCTCACCTAAATTGGTAATCATGACATTTTGGGGCTTTAAGTCACCATGTACAACCTTGTGCAGATGAGCATGCGCCAAGCCTGCACCTACATCTCGAATAATTGTCCAAGCGTGGTCGCGTGCGAGTGGTCGGGGTTGCATGCGTTCAATCACACCACTCAGGAGTTCACCCTCCAGGTATTCCATTGTGAAAAATATCACGTCATCATCGTGATCAACCTCATAAACATTTACGATGTTGGGATGCGATAAAGCTTGTGCACAATAAAATTCACGCCGTAAGTCTGAAAATATTTCGGGACGCTGACTGACTTTTTCATGCAGAATTTTAATTGCGACATGACGACTATCTTCGGGTAAATCAGCACGGAATTGATCGATCGCTTTGTACACCGAACCCATTCCACCCCGACCCAAAAGTTTTTCGATAATGTACCTATTGCGTAACACACGGCCATCGGGACCGTGCTGCACGCCAGCTATCACACGTTCAATCGGCGTACCGCCTTGTATGGGGTTGGCGGCAAGCGGGGGCTCAACCGGCACCTTCGCTACCTGAGCGACAAGCCTTTCAATCATGGTGGGCACAGGTAGGCTCACCGTGGAATCTAACCTGACAGTCACCCCATAATTTTTATCGTCGACTTCCCACTGTTCAATTTTCGCTTCGACGGAACGCAACTGACTCGATGAAATTTGACCGCGTTTACAGCGCTGATCGAGCAACTCAAGCACATTCCAATCACACTCTGGTGTGGATTTTCTTAAGATGGCCATATCACGAACAAAATCATGCTCGCCACATTCGCCACGCACCAAGGATTCAACCAGAGCTTCTAGCGCGACATTAGGCTGAGCACTCGCACCGAATTTTGTGCGTACGAAGGAATCATTCATAGCGGTCTATCAGATACTCTAATGCCCAATGAAAAATTGCGGCAAAACTACAGTACGTGTACCGTGCGCATTTCCGATAAAAATATGTTAAATCTAAATATGTTTATAAGGAAACGTCACTTTTTACGCACTAGTCAAACTAGTGCACCGATTGCCCTTTTGCTAAGGAAGTAGCCTGATTGAACAGTTTCTCTACATCTACCGAGTCAAACACATAGGCGCGATTACAAAAATCGCAACATATGTCTACAGTACCACGCTCAGCTAAAATAGAGCGAGTTTCGACCTCGCCAAGGCCCTGCAGCATATCGGTTACCCGTTGAGCCGAACATCGGCATCGAAAAAATACCGGAGACTCATCATAGACGCGCACATCATCTTCGTTAAAAAGGAGATGCAAAATTTCTGTATCGGGCAGCGTGGCCAGCTCTGCGGGAGTTAAGGTGTCAGCCAGTAATTGTACCCGCCTCCAGGCATCTTCAATCAGCAGCTCCGAACTTGCGGCTAATTGGCCAGGCAACCCTCCGGGTAATCTTTGTAGCAATAGACCCGAAGCACCCTCGGCATCGGCGTGTAACCATATACGCGTCGGGATTTGCTCTGAGTTTTCAAAATAAACTTGCAATGAATCCGCCAAACGTTTGCCCGTTAACGAGACGATACCCTGATATCGCTGCGCTTGATCCTCGGTCTCTAGCGTTACCGTTAAACGACCGGCACCCAATAGCGCGCCAATTTCAGTTTCATGCATGAAACGTTCATCGTGTAACACTTGTTCACTATGACGCGCCAAACCCCGAACACCCAAGCCACTGGTACATTGCGCAAGCAACAGGTGTACCGGTCCGTCGCCGCGTAACTCCAGCGACAACGCGCCCTCGAATTTGATCGTGGCGCCCAACAATAACGAGGCTGCCGCTGCTTCACCCAACAAATTTCGAATTGCCGCCGGATATTTCCGATGCTGTATCAATGCCACCCAGGCAGCATCGAGATGCACCAAATGGCCACGGATTGGGAATTGCTCAAACATGAAGCGGCGCAGTGAATCGCGGTTATGCACCTTGACCACCACCGCTTTCGGACCCTGCCAGCTTGGATTTCAACAGCTCATTGAGCTGCCCCGGATTAACCTTGCCTTCAGTCACTTTCATCACCTGGCCCACAAAAAAACCAAATAGCTTGTCCTTACCGGCTCGATAGTCAGCCAATTGCTTTGGATTGGCGGCAATAACTTTATCGACTACGCTTTCAATAGTGCTCGCGTCGGTAATCTGAGTTAATCCTTTAGCGGCAATAATGCTATCGGCCGACTGACCATGTGACCACATGGCTTCAAATACATCTTTCGCAATCTTTCCGGAAATGGTCTGATCCACGATGCGCACTAACAAGCCATTTAATGCCACGGGTGTCACGCGTGCGGCGGTAATATCTAGTGACTCTCGATTAAGTGCACTGGATAACTCACCCATGACCCAGTTAGCGGCAAGTTTGGCGTATTCGGTACTCACCGCAACAGCGGGGGTCGCTACACCCACGGGACTCACTACCGCTTCAAAATAATCGCCCAACTCTCTACTCGCGCTCAGTACACCCGCATCATAAGCCGACAAACCAAAATCACGCGCGAACCGCGCCGCCTTATCGTCGGGCAACTCTGGTAGCGTGCTCTTTACAGTCAATATATAGCTATCATCAATCTCAATGGGCAAAAGATCAGGATCCGGAAAATATCGATAATCGTTAGCCTCTTCCTTAGAGCGCATCGGGCGTGTCTCGTTTTTATCGGAATCATAAAGCCGGGTTTCCTGAAGCACTCTAGCACCACTTTCTAACAGGTCAATTTGTCGTGCAACTTCATAGTGAATCGCTTTTTCAACAAAACGGAATGAATTTAAATTCTTAATTTCAGCACGAGTGCCAAATTTTTCTTGGCCCAAAATGCGCACCGACACATTGGCGTCACACCTAAAGGATCCTTCTTGCATATTGCCGTCACAAATATTTAGATAGCGCACCAAGGTATGTATTTTCTTCATGTAGGCGACCGCCTCTTTAGCCGAACGCATATCGGGTTCAGAAACTATCTCCAACAGGGGCGTACCGGCGCGATTAAGATCAATTCCACTAGCATTCGCGAGACCCTCGTGCAGCGACTTTCCCGCATCCTCTTCTAAATGCGCACGCGTAATACCGATGGTTTTACGTGAGCCATTTTCAAGCATCACTTGTATTTTTCCGCGCTGCACCACCGGAAGTTCGTACTGGCTAATCTGGTAACCTTTTGGCAAATCGGGGTAAAAATAATTCTTACGCGCGAATACGGAACGTCGCGCAACTTCGGCACCGATTGCCAGGCCGAACTTCACCGCCATGCGAACCACTTCGGCGTTGAGTACCGGCAACACGCCGGGGTAAGCCAAATCGACTAGGCTAGCCTGGGTATTAGGCGGCGCACCATAAGCAGTCGCCGCACCGGAGAAAATTTTAGATCGAGTTGAGAGCTGTGCATGTATCTCGAGTCCGATAACGGTTTCCCATTCACTCATTATTCGTACCCACGCGGACTGTGGCGATGCCAGTCGGTGACTTGCTGGAACTGATGGGCGGCGTTCAATAGTTGCGCTTCCGCGAAATGCGGTCCCACCAACTGCAACCCCATCGGTAATTCATCCACATACCCGCAGGGCAATGACAAACCTGGGAGCCCGGCAAGATTCGCTCCTATCGTATAGATATCATTCAAATACATAGTCAACGGATCATCAACTTTAGCGCCAATGGGAAAAGCCGGCGTCGGCGTGGTTGGCCCAATTAACAAATCAACTTGAGCAAACGCCGCCAAAAACTCATCCGTAATAAGCCTGCGTATTTTTTGTGCCTTCAAATAATATGCATCGAAATATCCAGCCGACAATACGTAGGTCCCGGTCATGATGCGTCGCTTAACCTCGGCACCAAAACCCTCGCCTCGTGAACGCTTGTACAAATCCATCAAGTCCTTAGGCTTTTCACAACGATATCCAAAACGAACACCATCAAAGCGCGATAAGTTCGACGAGCATTCCGCGGGCGCCACTACATAGTAGGTTGGGACCGACAAGGGCAAGCTCGGCAAACTGACATCGACGGTGGTTGCGCCCATTGAGCGATATATTTTAAGGGCATCTTGGATTAACGCCTCATTACGCGGTTCTAGCCCTGCGAAAAATTCCTTCAATAAGCCGATTTTCAGCCCCTTAAGCGGCATCGACAGGCTCGCACTGTAGTCAGGAACCGGCACATCGACGCTGGTTGAATCCCGAACGTCAAAACCAGCAATCTCCTTCAACACAAGAGCCGCATCGGCCGCCGAGCGAGCGAACACCCCCGCTTGGTCGAGACTTGAGGCAAATGCAATTAAGCCGTAGCGCGAGACCCGCCCATAGGTAGGTTTCACACCAGTTACGCCCGTTAAGGCCGCCGGTTGGCGTATAGAACCGCCGGTGTCGGTACCGGTTGCAAAAGGCGCCAATCGCGCCGCAACCGCCGCCGCCGAACCGCCCGAAGACCCGCCCGGTACTCGAGTGGTATCCCAGGGGTTTTTGACGGGTCCATAAAAACTAGTCTCATTGGACGACCCCATAGCGAACTCATCCATGTTGGCCTTGCCCAGCATAATGGCACCGGCATCTTTAAGCCGCGCTACCACGGTCGCATCGTAGGGTGCGATAAAATTATCCAACATGCGCGATCCGCAACTGGTGCGCACCCCATCGGTACAAAAAATATCTTTATGAATGAGCGGAATGCCCAGCATTGGAGCCCGCTCCCCAGCAGCTCGTCGCCGATCAGCGACAGCCGCGTCAGCCAGCGCCTGCGGCCCGGTGACGGTAATCAGCGCATTTAACGCGGGGTTTAGCCGCTCAATTCGGCTTAAGAAATGTTGTGTCAGTTCGACACTCGAAACTTCACCCTTGGCGAGGCGGGCTAAAAGTTCGCCAATAGATAGATCGTGCAAAATCCTGTCCTTTATTTAATGCAAGTAGTCTTATTCGATTACTCGGGGTACCACGTAAAGACCCGCTTGGACCTCCGGGGCATTCGCTTGGTATTTTACGTGCTGATCGGTTTCAGACACCTCATCTGCGCGTAAACGCTGAGATTGGCCCTCAAGTGGATGCGCCATGGGCAGCACCTGACCGGTATCGATACTCGATAATTCTGCGACAAAATCCACAATACTCGAGAGACTGGTGACGTAGGCAGGCATTTGCTGTTCGGTGATGGACAGGCGAGCGAGGTGCGCTATTTTTTCGACGTCTTGACGGGTTAGGCTCATAGCTTGAAAAGATGATACACGTTGCCTTGCTGAAAGTCGTGTCGGTTGTTACATTAGCAACACTTTTTTCACCCTCTTCACCCGCGAAAAATACCCTATGTTCAAACGCCTTAGAGGTTATTTCTCAAATGACCTCTCAATCGATCTCGGCACCGCTAACACGCTCATTTACGTGCGTGAGCGCGGCATTGTTCTGAATGAACCTTCGGTGGTGGCTGTTCAAGATGAACCCACCCGCGGCGGCAAAATAATCGTGGCAGTCGGCAGAGAAGCCAAAAACATGCTCGGACGTACCCCGGGGCATATCACAGCCGTAAGACCCATGAAGGATGGCGTCATCGCGGACTTCACCTACACCGAAAAAATGCTGCAATTTTTCATCAAAAAAGTGCACGGCAATCGTTTCTTAAGTCCAAGCCCGCGTGTATTGGTTTGCGTACCATTTGGTTCCACCCAGGTTGAACGTCGCGCCATTAAAGAATCCGCAGAAGGCGCAGGCGCCCGCAGCGTAGACATCGTTCCAGAACCGATGGCAGCAGCGGTAGGCGCAGGACTCCCGGTTCAAGAGGCGCGCGGCTCCATGGTGCTCGATATCGGCGGCGGCACCTCTGAAGTCGCTGTAATATCTTTAAACGGCATCGTATATGCCGCCAGCGTGCGCATCGGCGGCGATAAATTCGATGAAGCAATCACCAATTACGTACGACGTAATTACGGCATTTTAATCGGCGAGGCCACCGCCGAACGTATCAAACTCGAAATCGGTTCGGCCTACCCCGGTCAACAAGTACGCGAAATTTCGGTCAAAGGTCGAAATCTTTCTGAAGGGGTTCCACGCAGTTTTACACTCAATTCCAATGAGATCCTGGAAGCCCTTCAAGAACCACTCCAGGGTATTGTCGGCGCGGTAAAACAAGCACTAGAGCAAACGCCACCCGAACTCGGGGCGGACGTCGCCGAGCGCGGCATCGTGCTTACGGGCGGCGGCGCATTGTTACGCGACGTCGACAAACTACTGATGGAAGAAACGGGCTTGCCCGTGGTGATTGCCGACGATCCGCTCACCTGCGTTGCACGCGGCGGCGGACGGATTCTGGAGCTCACCGAAGAACACGGTCCTGGTATATTCGGACTGGAGTAATGCAGGCACCTAGGGAACCAGCAGCCTATGGTCGCGTTTCGTAACACCGAATCCTCCGGTCGCACAGGATTATTGCTGCGTTGCGTGCTTTTCGCGCTGCTAGCGCTCGGCCTAATTATCGTCGATAAACGCTACGATCATCTGCAACGGATACGCCGCGTGCTATCGGTAGCCGCCTATCCCGTCCAGGTGGCGGTCGCAAGTCCATTCGAGGGCTGGGCCTGGTTTCGAGAAAGCGTAACCACTCGCGACGCTTTGAGAATTCATAACATCGAATTAGAACAAGCACTTCGCTTGGCTCAATTTCGGCTACAACGCTACGAAGCACTGGAAGCGGAAATTCAAAGACTGCGTGTTTTACGTGATAACACGACGGGAGTAGCTGCACGTTTTATAATCGGCAATATGATGGATGTTGATCTTGATGCGTTCCGCGAACGAGCACTCATGGATAAGGGAGCCAGAGACGGCGTGTTTGTGGGCCAAGCGGTTCTCGATGCCGGCGGTGTCTTTGGACAAGTGGCGCGGGTGAGCCAGCTGACTAGCGAAATCATTTTAATCAGCGATGCGGCCCACGCAATCCCCGTACAAATCAATCGCAATGGCTTGCGTACAATTGCGATGGGCACCGGCAATGTGGGTAGGCTCAAACTTCCCTACTTACCCACCAGCGCCGATGTTCGCACCGGTGATCTACTGGTCACCTCCGGCCTAGGCGGCGGATTCCCCAGCGGCTATCCAGTCGGCACTATTGCGAACATTAAGCGCGAACCTGCTCAGTCACTGGCCGACATTGACGTGAAACCGACCGCAGCACTGGACCGATCCCGTGAGCTCATGTTTGTCTGGCCAAGTCCTGAGCCTGAACCCTCGACTTTTGCGCTACCGCTCAAAGCACCCAATGGAGCCGTGCAGAAATGATGCGCGATATTCGAGTGCGCCGCATGCCAATGGCATTGTCAGCCTTAGTCGCGCTCGCGCTCGCAATAGTGCCTCTGCCTGCATTATTGGAACCTTTTCGTCCGGATTTTCTAGTCCTAGTAGTATTTTATTGGTCGATCGAAGTGCCGCAGGCAGGTGGCTTAACTCTGGCTTTTTTTGCAGGGGTAGCGCTCGATGTGATCAAGGGCGTGGTGCTCGGTCAACATGCGCTTGCGCTAACTTTGACGGCCGCGTGGGCCACTCATTTGAGATTACGCCTACGCGTATTCTCAGTACTATCTCAATCGCTCACTATTTTTGCTCTATTAACTGCCTACCAATTTGTCCTATTCTGGGTAGACGGAGCGACTGGCAATCCGGTGACTAATTTCGCGCGCTGGCTTGCCCCAATTATCGGTGCGCTTATCTGGCCGCTCATGGTAGGTATCCTTAGGCGCCTCCATGATCGCCAGTGAATTCGCACAATCGCGGACTCGTCGCACGCTCACCTCGGGCGGGCGTACCCTGCGAGCGCTTGGGCTTGACGGCCCATTGACCGGTGTTCTTGCCATCATCTTATGTATTGGCATATTGGTGGTCTATAGCGCGTCGGGTCAAAACATAAAAATGGTCGAACACCATTTAGCCAATATGGGCATTGCTGTGACCGCGCTTTTAGTCCTCGCGCGCCTTGCCACACCGCAATACTTACGACTATTTGCGCCCATTGCCTACATTCTCGGCGTGCTGTTGCTGATTGTGGTTGATATTTCGGGACATGTCGGCAAAGGCGCTCAGCGCTGGCTCGATATTGGATTCATGCGCTTTCAACCTTCTGAAATTATGAAATTGGCAGTACCGATGATGTGCGCTTGGTACATGCACGAACGGCCGCTACCGCCCAACCTTAAAGATCTATTAGTCATGGCTATCTTAATCGCCATACCTACCGCAATGATCGTGGTTCAACCTGACCTCGGCACCGCACTACTAATTGCCGCCTCAGGCCTCATCGTAATGCTGTTTGCCGGCCTTCAGATCCAAATCATTCTCCTGTCTATCCCCCTATTGGGCGGGGCGGCCTGGGCTGGCTGGCACTACATCCACGAGTACCAGCGCCAGCGAGTCCTGACGTTTCTAAATCCAGAAAACGATCGGCTCGGCACCGGCTACCACATCATTCAATCGCAAATAGCGATAGGCTCGGGCGGCGTGTTCGGAAAAGGCTATATGAACGGTAGTCAAGCTCAACTTGAGTTTTTACCGGAGCGCTCCACGGATTTTATATTTGCAGTCATTGGCGAGGAATTCGGCTTACTAGGTCAACTGTTCGTACTGTCTCTGTATGGCATTGTCATCTGGCGAGCCTTGTACCTTGCCATGCAAGGCCAGGACACATTCTCACGTTTAACCGGTGGTGCAATAGCCTTAAGTTTCTTCGTTTATGTATTCGTCAACTCCGGTATGGTCAGCGGAATCCTGCCGGTGGTCGGCGTACCGCTGCCTATGATTAGCTATGGAGGCACCTCCATGGTCACTTTGCTGGCAGGTTTCGGCATACTCATGTCGTTACATTCCCACCGCAAATTAGTGGGCTCTTAAAAATAATGTACGCAAGATATTCTTTCACAACCGTTCTTATGATGCTGGCGGCACTCTCGACTACCCCGGCGATGGCCTTTGATACCCATCGCCCTGAAGTGTCGCAATTTGTCGAACATATGCACGAGAAGTATGGATTCGATAAGTCTGCACTGCGCCACTTGCTACAAAACGCCAACTCGCAGCCCACGATCATCGCCGCCATGGAGCGACCCGCCGAAAAAGCCAAACCTTGGCACGAATACCGCAGTATTTTTTTGACGGAAAAACGTATCGCAGCGGGCAGTGAATTCTGGATCGCTCACGTTAAGGAACTTAACGACGCAAGTCTTCGCACCGGAGTAGCGCCGGAATACATCGTAGCAATTCTGGGAGTGGAAACTTTCTACGGTCGATTAATGGGTAATTTCCGGGTTCTCGACGCGCTCGCCACCTTAGGTTTCGATTATCCCGCTAGATCCAAGTTCTTTTTAGACGAGCTTGAGCAGTTTCTTTTGTTAACGCGAGAAACGCTGATCGATCCGAGAACCGCCTTGGGCAGCTATGCGGGTGCTATGGGTGCACCGCAGTTTATGCCCTCTAATTACCGAAAATTTAGCGTCGATGCTATGACCGACGGCCACATTGATCTGTGGAAAAAATGGCCTGATGTGTTTGCAAGCGTGGGTAATTATTTTAAAGAGCACGGCTGGATGTCGGGACAACCCGTGCTTTCCGAAGCTAGTTTAAATTTATATAAACCAGGTGAGTTGGACGGACGGCAATTGGCATTCACGCAAACTATTGGCGATCTTAAAGCTCTGGGCATCACATTCGATACTAACCTTCCTGCCGAGGCGCCAGCGATGCTTATTGCGGCAGATGAGGCCGACACTATTCGCTGGCGTGTTGGATATCAAAATTTCTACACGATTACCCGTTACAACCACAGCGCTTTGTATGCCATGGCAGTATTTGAATTGGCCAACACCATCAAGGAACGGGTCGCACGGCTACTGCCAGCGGAGATCGGCCCGTGATGGCGTGCCGAATAAGAACTGCCCTTGCGATCGCAATCAGCCTTGGCCTTTCAGCCTGTCATAGCTTACCCGTGCCTCAAGAATTGCCCTCACCGATGACTAGGCCACCTGCCCCGTCACCCGCCGCACCCCCTGCCGCATCGACACCTCCCTCGGCGGCGACAATCCAAAATATTCCAGATGCCGTACCGCGTTGGGAAGCGCGCTCACATGACGGCAATCCGCTATTTTACGAGGTGTACGGCAAGCGCTACTACGTGCTTTCAACCAGCAATGGCTATGTTGAACAGGGAGTCGCTTCGTGGTACGGGCCTGGATTTCACGCAGAGCGCACGTCAGGCGGCGAACGCTACGATATGTACGCTATGACTGCCGCGCACAAAACTCTTCCCCTACCGGCGTACGTGCGCGTTACTAACTTGCAAAATGGTCGTAGCATCGTAGTACGGGTCAATGACCGCGGTCCGTTTGTCGGCAATCGCCTCATCGATTTATCCTACACGGCCGCCGCCAAACTCGACATGCTGGTGGCTGGCACAGCCATGGTAGAGGTGCGCGTCCTCGATTCACCCCAGCCGACCCTTAACCCTACGCCGTTGGTCAGTCATTCGAGCCTATTTGTACAGGCCGGTGCGTTTTCGGATCTAGCCAACGCCGAGAAATTAGCCCAAAGACTGCGTACTGATGGTTACGGCCAAGTACTGGTGCGCGGAGCCGAGCATGGACGTCAATTGTATCGAGTGCGAATCGGGCCAGTATCCGACGTTAGCGAGTTCGATCGCATTGTTGCGGCGCTCGAACACGCCGGCATCAACAATGCACGTCTAGCCCCAAACTAATATCTGCCAAGCGTAACCCTATTGCTATGACCTAATCGTCGGTAGACTAACGGACTTTTAGCAAGGTACCCTTTAGCTATGCTCCGCCCCCTGCTTTTCATTGCTGCCTTAAGCCTTTTTTGGGTAAATTACAGTTACTCGGCAACACCCATTCCCACCGCACCGAATGTAGATGCGCGCGCCTACATTCTGGTGGATTATCGTACCGACAAAGTTTTAGCGGCTAAAAATGCGGTTGCACGCATGGAACCGGCAAGCCTTACTAAACTAATGACCGCTTACATCGTGTTTCAGGAGCTCAGCGCCGGTAAGCTCAAACTCGATGAACCTGTCATGGTTAGTGAAAAAGCTTGGCGATCGGAAGGATCGCGCACTTTTATAGAGCTGGGCAAGCCAGTGCCGCTGCAGGTTTTAATCTTTGGAATGATCGTGCAATCGGGCAATGATGCGACGATCGCGTTGGCCGAGCGGGTTGCAGGCAGCGAAGAGACCTTCGTGCAGCTCATGAACTCGAATGCTCAGCGCTTAAAAATGGTAGACACTCACTTCGAGAATAGCTCAGGCCTTCCTTCGCGCCAGCACTATAGTACAGCGCGCGATTTAAGCTTGCTGGCAAACACCATGATTCGCGAATTCCCACAGTACTACCCGTGGTTTTCCGTGCGCGACTTTGAATTCAATGGCATCAAACAACAGAATCGTAATGGACTACTCGGTAGAGATCCCAGCGTCGATGGATTAAAAACAGGCCATACCGATTCGGCCGGCTATTGCCTGGTTGTTTCGGCCTTACGCGACGGTATGCGATTGGTTTCGGTAGTACTCGGCTCCACAAGCATGAAGGCGCGTGAAGATGCCAGCACGTCACTCATTAACTATGGCTATACCTTTTACGATACTAAACTCATCGTTAAAGGTGGCTCCAGCGTCGCAACAGCACAGGTCTGGAAGGCCGCAATCTCTAAAATCGAGGTCGGCCCCAGCGAGGATCTCTACCTCACGCTTGCGCGTGGCGAATTCAAAGACATCAAGACCACGGTTGAGTTACAACCCCGACTCATTGCGCCCTTAAGCCTCAATTCGAATGTAGGCCGGTTGCGTATTATCGTTGCCGGGCAGCTGGTGCAAAGCGTCCCCTTGCATCCCTTAAAAGTAGTTAACGCCGGTGGCTGGTGGCAGCGCCTAATCGACACGGTCCGTCTTTGGTTCGCTTAAATCATTCTAGACAGGCAACATGACAATCGCCGAAACACTCGAATTTCCGTGTGAAATTCCGATCAAGGTCATGGGTAAACCGCATGACTTGCGTGCCATTACGCAGGCCATAATCGAGCGTCATGCGGGTCCGCTAGATGAATCAAAAGTGCGTACCCGTCCCAGTGCCGATGGTAATTATATTGCGCTCACTTACTTGATACGGGCTGAGAGCCGCGCTCAAATGGATACTATTTACCGTGAATTGAGTGCCTGCAAATCGGTACTGATGGCGCTTTGAGCACGACCGTAACCCAAGGCCTGCATCAAGTGTGGTGTAAGACCAAAAGCCGCTGTAGACACGTCGATAGGGCCACAGAGATCCGCTAGAGAAATCACCGCCTGGCCCTGCTTGCCACAGACATTGATCCGCTCGAAAGGCTTTAAGTCCAGAGCGACATTGAGCGAAATCCCGTGATAACTTGCACCACGACGAATTCGTAGGCCGATGCTGGCGAGCTTAGCGCCGTCGACATAAACACCCGGCGCGGTGCGCGATCCTGTTGCGGTTATACCCAACTGAGCAACGTAGGTAACAATTGCATTCTCAAGCGCGACCACCAAATCGCGCACTCCCATCGTACGCCTTCGCAAATCAATCAATGGATACACTACCAGCTGACCCGGTGCGTGGTAAGTTACTTGGCCGCCGCGGTCAATTTTTAGCACCGGGATATTTCCCCGATCCAGTACATCTTTAAGGCTGGCGTTAAGTCCCAAAGTAAATATCGGCGGGTGTTCGACAAACCAAATTTCATCTGGCGTTAAATCATCACGCTCATTGGTGAATTTAACCATGGCCGCCCAGGTAGGTTCATACGGAACTAACCCTAAATGACGCAGCACCGGGTTATCCGTCATTTAACTAGGCGCGCCAGTGCTTGCTCGGCTCGATAACTTGATCTTACTAACGGGCCTGCTACACATTCCAAAAATCCCAAGCTTAAGGCCTGCTCGCGATAGTCATCAAATTGTTGTGGCGTCACGAAACGCGCCACATCGAGATGGTGCGGCGTGGGTCGTAGATATTGCCCCAAGGTCAACACATCTACCGCAGCCGCCCGCAGATCGTGCATAGTCTGCATAATCTCAGTATCGGTCTCGCCCAAACCCAGCATTAGACTGGTCTTGGTAAGCACCTGGGATCGGTACGATTTTGCGCCCCTCAGCACGCGGATAGTTTGTTCGTAGCCGGCACGGGGATCGCGTACCGGATGAGTTA
Organism: Gammaproteobacteria bacterium; assembly: GCA_043784265.1. Taxonomy (GTDB): domain Bacteria; phylum Pseudomonadota; class Gammaproteobacteria; order Steroidobacterales; family Steroidobacteraceae; genus Bog-1198. The sequence goes on from JAYVYN010000077.1 coordinate 23,378, forward strand.
AACGCTCAACCGTTTCCACATTCTGCGCAAATACATCTAAACCTGAATCTAATACGGTTTGCACGTCTGGCAGAAATCCCTGAAAATCCGGCGTCAACGCCTCGACCGCGGTACCAGGATTAACCCGCTTGATGGCGCGGATGGCTGCGGCATAGTGCCCGGCACCACCATCGGATAAATCATCCCTATTCACCGAGGTCAGCACCACGTAGCGCAGCCGCATCAACTGCACCGATCGCGCCACATTTTCCGGTTCTTCTAAGTCCAACCAGCCGCGCGGATTACCCGTATCCACGGCACAAAAACGACAGGCGCGCGTGCATACCGCACCCATCAACATAATCGTGGCAGTACCGGCATTCCAACACTCACCAATATTTGGACATTTAGCCTCTTCACACACGGTACTCAAGCGATGTTCGCGAACGATTTGCTTGACCGAGTCATATTCTTGACCTAAAGGCAGCGAGGCACGCAACCAAGCCGGTTTACGCGGCATAGACCCCGCTGGCGGCGTTTGTTGACGCGATTTGACGCCGTCTTTAATGGCGGTAAAACCCTGTGCAGTCGTATACTTCTCGCCGCTACTAATAGACTTCGCCATACTAGTATTGTACTCCAGCGTTCAAACTTAAAAGCCGCTCCGGAGTGCCCACATCGGCCCACAATCCTGCATACACTTGTGCGGCGCAGCGCTGTGCAGCCATTGAGCGTAGCAATAGCGGTTTCAAAGGAAAGGCTCCCTCGCTACAGCCATCAAAGAAGTTCGCGCGGTAAATAGCGATACCTGAGTACGTATATTTTTCAGCTGCAGCTGCAACTGCTAACCCCTTTCGCAGCCCAAAATCCCCGACGGCATGGTGCAGCGGGTTGGGTACCAGTATTAAATGAGCGTCAAAGCCTGCGTTGATGCGCAGTTCACCCAAGGATAAGTCGCAAAAGACATCGCCGTTGACGACGATAAAAGGCCCCGGAAGCAAGGCCGGCAAGGCGCGAAATATGCCGCCCCCAGCGTCGAGCGCCCGCGGCGACTCCTCGCTGTAGGTAATCGCCACACCGTACCGCATTCCATCGCCGAGATATTCTCGAATCTGCGCGCCCAACCAATGTAGATTAACCACGATGCGCCGAATTCCTGCCGCAGCAAGAGCGCGTACATGATAATCAATAAGCGGACTGCCACGGACGGTCAGCAAAGGTTTAGGGATGGTGTCGGTGAGCGGCCGCATGCGCTCACCACGACCTGCTGCCAATATCATAGCGGCTTGCGGACGGCCCTCGTCAGTACGCATTACGAGCCTGAGCACGGGCAAACGCAGGTACTAAAGTTTCATTAAAAAATCTAGAAAATTCAATTGTTTGCGGGTATTTTATAATTACGTTTTTAACATAGCGAAATACTAGAGGCAAATCCTTTAGATACTGCGATTTACCGTCTCTATAAAAAAGTCGTGCGAAAATCCCCAAAACTTTAAGATGGCGTTGTAGCCCCATCAGATCGAACCAGCGAATAAATTCCGCATCGCTAGTACCCGCGGCCAGGCCGTGCGCCAACAAACACTGACGAAACTCTAGCGTCCAATTACGCACGCTAGCGGCGGGCCACTCAATGTAACAATCCTTGAGAAGCGACACGAGATCGTAAGTAATCGGTCCCCAAACCGCGTCTTGAAAATCCAAAATGCCAGGATTTTGCTCGGCGCAAACCATCAGATTTCTCGAATGATAATCCCGGTGCACAAAACCACGCGGCTGCTCTAGAGCCACTTGCGTCAGCTGCTCGAATAAGGTCTTGAGCAGGGAACGCTCTGCAGCATTTAGTTTAAGCCCTAAATACTTGTCCAAAAACCATTCAGGCATGAGATCCATTTCGCGCCCCAGCAATGCCGCATCATAGCTTGGCAATAAATTCTCAACCCCCGCACCCGCTGTTTGCAGGGTTATAAGGGCCGCGAAAGCATCCGCATACAGGTGATCCGCGTTGCTAGCGTTAATGACACTGAGATAAGAGGTTGACCCCAAATCTGACAACAACAACAATCCTTGACGTAAGTTGCGAGCCAGCAGCAAGGGAACATTTAAGCCCATATCCGCAAGGCTTCCAGCCACCTGCACAAACGACCGCAAATCTTCTTTCTCGGGTGGTGCATCCATGACGATATAAGTATCGTCACCAGTTGACAGTCGAAAATAGCGCCTGAAACTCGCATCGGCCGAAGCAGGCGCAAGCTCACTACCGGCAAAACCCAGATCCTCAAAGACCCAGCGGCTCAAGGCCTGAAGACGAATATCGGTCGATCCCTTTTCCAACATAATCAATTATCGGTACACCGTATATGCGGCGCTTACAAGTATACCGACTATAATACGCGGGCTTATCTCTTCCCTAAGGCGCTATCCAATTCATGGTCTGTGATGTTCGAGCCACTGTGGCCATTTTGTGCCTAACCGCAACCCCAATAGCGAATGCAGGGGATTTGTGCCCCACACCACTACCGCATACCCCAGTATTGGTTGCGCCTGACGACCACCGTATACACATCGACAGCGACGCGGCGACGCTCGGTACTGATGATGGTAGTGGCCAATTGCAAGGTCGAGTCATTATTCGTCAGGACGCTCGTAGTATCAGCGCCGACTCCGTTTCTTACGACAAAGCCGGCCGCATGGCGGTCAAGGGAGCCGTCGACTTCGAAGACCCCAAAGTACGGGTGCGCAGTGTATCGGGAGATTATGACGCTCGCGGCACAGCAAGTTTTGACCAGGCTCAATTTCAATTGCTGGACCGCAATGGTCGAGGTTTCGCGCATGAACTTGTGGTTCGTCCCGGCAGCCTGGCGCTCACCGATGTACGGTATACCAGCTGCCCGGTGGGCAACCAGGATTGGATGATACAAGCGTCCTCCATCACCCTAGATACTGAACAGCATCAAGGGCGCGCGCGCGGAATGGTTCTGCGTTTCAAAGGAATCCCTATCCTCTATACACCCATATTTACTTTCCCCTTGGGTAACGAACGGAAATCCGGATTTTTATTTCCAAATTTCCGTCATTCTGGCAAGAGTGGCTATGAACTATCATCGCCCTATTATTTCAATCTCGCGCCAAATTACGACATCACACTCACCCCTGGCATACTCACCGCACGAGGTGTGTATTTAAACGCAGAATCACGCATCCTCACCAAAAACTCCAGCGGCCAAATCGACATTAGTTTACTACCTAGCGATGCCCTCGCGATGCGCCAAAGAAGCTACCTACACCTACACGACATAACTGACTTTAAACAGGGTTTGCGATTCGATGTGGATATTGCGAGTGTCAGCGACAGTAATTATTTTCAAGACTTTGCGATCGGCTCCGAGCAAACCAGCGTGACCTATCTCGAACGGCGCGCTAATTTGCTGTACTACGATGATAGCTGGCGAGTCAGAGCGCAGCTCCAAAATTTTCAAACTATTGACACTTCAATTCTGGCCAATGACCGTCCTTACGCGCGTGTGCCTGGCATCCAAGCCCAGGGAATTTGGCCGCTGCTGCATCACTTTGAATTTGCATTCAACAGCGAGGCCATTAACTTCTTACGCAATATTGGCCCCAGTGGAGTACGAGTGGATCTCGCTCCGGAATTACGCTGGTCGACACGCGCCGCAGCGTATTTCTTTGAACCGGCCTTAGGCTGGCGCTTTACGCAATACGATCTGAACGACACGGGAATAGGCAAACCCTCCGCGCCGACCCGGGCTCTCCCTTTTGTTCGCCTAGACGGTGGTTTGGTATTCGAACGCGCAGCGGGATCCGAGGGGCAACGTACCAATACTCTAGAGCCACGTGTCGTATATAGCTATATCCCCTACCGCAATCAAGACGCCTTACCAATATTCGATAGCGGATTGCCAGACTTAAATCTCACCGAATTATTTCGCACCAACCGTTACGTAGGAGCCGATCGCGTCAGCGACGCCAACAACTTAAGTCTCGGCGTAACCACCCGCCTATTCGATCACCACAGCGGGCAACAATACCTATCGGCAACCCTTGGCCAAATTCGTTATTTTCAGGATCCACGGGTTATATTGCCGTGTACAAACCTGCCCTGCGAGACTCCCGAACACCGCAATTCCGACGTCGTCGGACAAATTTTACTCACCGCCTACAAAAACTGGAGCGTCAATATGGACTACCAGTGGAATCCAGACCATTCAAAAACGGAAAAATCTGAATTTTCGATACGTTACCATCCAGATGCCGAAAGACAGGTGAATTTCGGCTATCGGTACCAACCTAATGTGCTTTTGAAACAATGGGATGGCTCTTTCGCCTGGCCTATCAACTCTCACTGGAACTCGGTCGGCCGCATGGTGTATTCCGTGCAGGGCAATCAAACCATCGAGCGCGTAGCGGGTTTTGAGTACAAAAGCTGTTGCTGGCGCGTTCAGGTAGTCCAGCGCCGTTACTTGAGCACTCGAGCCACGGGCGCTGGTAATCGCGCCGGACTCGATACCTCGTATGCATTACAATTCGAACTGACGGGATTAAGTGCGGTCGAAAGACCCAGTGACTCCTTTTTAGAGCGCTCGATTCGCGGTTATGCGAGCCGTGACTAGTCAAATTTAGGTACCTTACATTTATGCACAAATATGTTGTTGTTTTTGCGATTTTAACGCTGTCTTCACTTCTCCCCGTGAATGCCCAAACCCGCGATATTGGCGTCCACGGCCAAATGCTCGACCGGGTTGCCGCCATCGTAAACGACGGGTTGGTGTTGAAAAGCGAATTAGACGCCCAGATGGACGCCGTCAGCAAGCGTCTTCAGGAACAAAAAGTCGACCTTCCCTCTCAAAGTGTACTCAAGCAACAAGTACTCGAACGGCTAATTGTCCAAGAAATTCAGGCTCAGCATGCCAAACGGGTAGGCCTAACCATCACGGATGAGCAACTCAACAGCGCGCTCCAAGAGATTGCCGGCCGAAATAAGATCCCCTTCGACCAACTACCCACGACCTTAGCCTCTCAAGGAATCGACTATAAGCAGTATCG
>JAYVYN010000078.1:0-3799 GCA_043784265.1 Gammaproteobacteria bacterium
AATGCTGTCGACGGACCGCATGCTCTTCCTCCAGCTGCTGCAAAATCTCATCGGCAATGCCGTGAAGTACACGGAGTCCGGTCACATACGCATTTCGCACGCGATCGATGCTGATGACGTGATAGTGATAGTCGAGGATTCGGGCATGGGTATTGCGGAGGATAACGTAGATCATATATTCGATGAGTACTATCAGATTGGTCCGCACGGCACGCGGCGGTTGGGCGTCGGTCTTGGTCTCGCCATCGTCCGCGAGGTATCTCGACTACTCGGTTACGCGATTGCAGTTTCCTCGACTCTAGGTGAGGGCACCTGCTTCCGCGTACGCATACCGCGGCATCGCCTGCTGTCCGAGAGCGCAGCGCCGGGACCTGCGGTTGCCAAAATCTTAATGGTAAACCCGCCAGCTCGGTGTCGAGTGGTACTACTCGAAGATAATGAATCGGTGCGTATGGCAACAGAACTATTCTTATCCCTCGAAGGCTTCGAAACGCACAGTGCTGCTACTGCCGCAGAAGCAGAATGTCTGATGGCAGATATGCGACCCGGGGATGTATTCATTACCGATTATCATCTCGAGGGAAAAGGTCACCGGACTCGATGTTCTACAACAACTGCGGAAGGCGCATAACCGTGATGTCCCGTCCATCCTGTTGAGCGGTGATCTGCAGTCGCTGATGCGGGTCGTCAAGACATCGCTTACGAATTGCCGATTCCTCGGCAAACCGGTCGATACCAGTGCATTGCTCCTAGCCATTGCCGCACTTAGCGCATAATAGGGTGCGGCCTAAAGTCTTGCCGAATCTGCCACGCTAGGTCGATATACTCGGCATAGGTACCGCAGCTTGCATTCCTATACGAGTGGGCCGGTTGCATGCAGCACGAGACTATGCCGTCGGGAAAACTCGGTGAGGCACTCGGCGATTTTATAACGCAGTGGCCAAAGCTTGTGCGCTACGTCGAGGACCCACGGCTAGACATCGACACAAACGTCGCCGAAAATGCGTTCCGAGCTTTTGCTCGCGGCTGGCGCTATCCTCGGTGAGTAATTATGGAAGGTTACCTGGCACAAAGAAATCGTCTTCTTGGACTGAATCGATACTATTGCCCTATAAATCCTGGACGATCTGGCACTGACTCCTCCGTATCCGTGGGTTCAGCTTGGCAACGGCCCATACATAATTATTGGCCTTGCAGGAACCGAAGGACATCGTCCTTTGGCCTATACCGAAGCGGTGCATTGGATGGCGCTTTGAGTGCCCTCAGCGCGTGGTCTTTCATCTCCGGGTCGGCCTCGACGAAGCGGTGGGTGGTCACCGGGCTTTCAGTGCCCGTAAAGTCTTTGTCGATTACGCGACATAGCATCAAGCCCAATGTACTATTCGACAAGTATCTCAATGAGAAGCGCGTCGGCTTGGATGCACTGCGTTCAATCAAACTTTTGCCCAGCGCCCCTAACGTCAGACGTGATCCGTGTTGGCCACTACAACGCCAGCGAGTAGATTGTCTGCTGCGGATTGCTTGGGTCACGGTTCGCGCTCATTCCCAGGTCTTCTGCCAGTGCGCGCATGCCTGCATTGTCTGCGAGGTCAATTGAATACAGGTGATTCACGCCGCTACTCCGCGCCGATTGGATCAATAATTTCATCAGCATCGTTCCCAATCCCTTGCGCTGCCAATCGTCGGCGACCGTCACTGCGATTTCGCGGACATCCGATCTCGAATTAGGCGCGTACCGGCTGACCCCAATCTCCGTCTCCTGACCGTGATTGCGGATTGTTGCAACAAAAGCCATGGAATGTTTGCCGTCCACATCGCACAGGCGCGATACCTCAGTGGTCGAGAGTTCCTTCACACCTCCCAAGAAGCGGTAACGTTTAGTTTGTGGGGACATGCGGCGAATAAAAGCGGCCTCCATGCCGACGTCCGTAATCCGGATGGGCCGAATTGTGACAACCTCTCCGGCGATCGTAAGCTGCGACTCGATAGGCATGGTATCCATATTCCTGTTGATAAAGACATGCAACGGCAGCGCCGTCGATTACATACTAGGGGCTGCGCCGTACGCAAGCCATCGATACATCCACGTATTGTTGGAATACTAGGAAGCGCGTATCGGACCATCAATATTCGTGTAGAGAAACATTCCGACGTCGACCTCGGTGGGTGCGGTTTGCCGTTTTACCGTTGCGGTTACATCCCATTCAGCGGCATTGCGACCGGCGGGCAGGTGCCGTATCACCTGGACGTCTTTGCAGGCGACGAGCGTAAGCTGATCCTCCTGGCAGCATATCAAGCCGGGTGTACACGCGCCGCTTCGCTGCGGGCGCGACAACGATCAAGGTTTATGGCCATCGAGTTGACGTTCATGCAGAGGTGCGTCAACTGTCGAGTATTGCGGCGCATGCGGACGCCAACGAGCTGCTGCCGGTTGGCCAGTTTCCCGGAACGGTGCTTAAGGCCGCGCACGCCGACGTCGTTGCTCGAACGGGTTACGGCCCAGATCCACGCCGCATTGAACGCTGTCAATAAAGCTGTCGCAGAAAAAATCTCAAGCTTGGAAAAGATGACGAATATAGCTGCGGGCACGATATGACGGGAGCAGCATCGGCGTGCTGGTGCACCGCCTTCCTGCCGCTGTGGCCCAATGATCCAGACATTGCGCACCGATCTAAGCTAAAGCGGAGGAGGTGAGGTCGAAATGAACTCTGGCCCACGTCGTGCGCGTGGCCCCTTAAAGGGAAACTTCGCGGGCTTCACGACGAGTAGGTCGCAGCGGAGTTCGTCAAGGACGCTCTCAGCGGTGTTGCCAATAAAAAGTCGCTTCAGGGCGGATCGTGACACCGACCCGATGACGACGATCGCGCTGCTCGTTTTGCGTGCAGTCGCGGGAATGACTTCTGTAGGGTCGCCCCGCACCAGGTGACGACGCAAAGCAGGAATCGTTCTTTTTCCCAGCGCATCGACAAATTGTTTGCGTGCTTCACGTTCGGCCTCCGCCCGCAAGCTTTTCCGACGCTTAGTGTCAAAAGTCGCCGTCGGCGGCAGCGGGCGCGGCATGTAGGCGTGTACGACGTGTAGTGCGCCGCGTAAAGCGCGGCCAACTTGAGCACCGTAGTCGAGAATTCGTTGGTCGAGTGCACTCGACTTCGCATGCGCATGGGTCGGATCGATTGCCGCGAGTACTGTAGGTCGGCGATAGGGCGTCGAATTCTTGACCAATAAAACTGGCACTGGACTCAAACGCAAAAGCTCCCAGTCTGTGTAGCCCAGCAGGGCGGGCAAGCGATGACGATCACGACACGGTGCAACGATCAAGTCGGCTTTTATTGCGACGGCCCGTCGCAGGATCGTTTCGAATGGTGGATAGTCCCTCGCCACAACGGTAGACACCGTCAGGCCGCCCGCCCGCAGTGGCGCCGCCAACCGTTCTAAACCTTCGATTGCCGGCCCCTGGGCATTGACCTTTAGGCCGCTACGCGTAAATCTCGACCTATCCAAAGTTTCGACCGCTATGGGAATAGCAAGATTGTGGAAGAGTTCGAGCTTTGCATTCTGCGCTGCAGCCAATTGAGCAGCCTTCTTAACTACCGGTAGTGATCGTGCTGAATAGTTTCTAATGGGTACCAGAATACTACTGATGCGACGCATGACGATTGATGTCTCCAGTTTGAATGCCCGGCGCAATCTTCGCAGACCACCTGAACGTTTCATATCCGTACTTTTACGGACAAACGCCTGGTCCGATTAACCCGATATCGCTCACCCGACTCATAGACAGTATGGATCATCGCAGGTC
>JAYVYN010000079.1:0-5303 GCA_043784265.1 Gammaproteobacteria bacterium
ACGCAGTCGATTTCCCAGAAATAACATTTCTTCCATCCGATCGCTAACGTTCGGGAATGGGCGTGCACCCGCTGGAAAGGTGCGCTCGAAAAGGTATCGATGCATAGTCGCTTTCGGCAGCGGAGTCGCTGCCGGTGTCGGTGCGTCGCCGGCGATGGCACGCGCGACAATCAGAGTAGAGGCCAAGGCTATGAGCATTTTCATTGTTTTCTCCGAAGTTAGGAATAAAAGTAAGGGTTCAAGACGCGCACCTCAGTGATCTTCGTTATCGGCAGCCAGTTGCGAGTAGCGGCGCGACGCGCGGCCTCAAGCTCCGGGCCGTCGTAGATACAGAAGGTTTGCTTCCGGTCCAGCGTGACGTAGGAGTGCACCCACGTGACCAAATCTTCGGCATTTTGGTTGATGACGGTGCGGCCACCCAAATTGGCCGACGCCGCTACCTAATTTATGGCGGGCCATCCTTACTTAGCTGCGGCAAGTAGGCCGCGCTGTCGGGCGATCTCGACTGCCTCGCCGCGTGATTCCACCGCCAATTTCGCCAAGATGGACGCGAGATGATGTTCGACGGTCCGTGACGATCTGAACAAACGTTGAGCGATTTCGGCGTTTTGCAGACTTTCCCCGAGCAGCGCTAGCACCTGCATTTCGCGCGTCGTCAGTCCGGCGATATTGTCGCGAGTTGTCGGGCGCGGGCCGCGCGGCACGGCTCGAACACCGCCGCGCGCATTTGATGTCGCAACTGCTCCGCCATGGGCTGTCCGCCCAATGCCTCGAAATGACCGAGCGCAGCTCGCTGGGCCGATTCTGGACCTTCGACAAGTGCGCGGGCCTGTTCTTACGGGCATCCCAGGGCTTCCCGGGCAACCGCGGCTTCCTGCCATTGTCCTCGCATTTGCAGAGCATACGGCTCAGCACAGATGGACAGCACTTCGACCAATTCGCCCGTCTGCCATAGCCGATAGCTCAATTCGCCGACGAACCACGGATGCTTCTTTTTAACGGCGAGTTTCAAAGCGGCTGCAACCTCCGTGCGCACCTCGGTCATATCTCCCCGCATCCATGCCGCTTCGGCCCGAGCACAGCGCACCGGCGCCACGCGCTGCAGCGTCCCAGACTGGGACGCAAGCTCGAGTGCCTCATCGAGTACCTCGGCCGCCCCGGGATCGCCGCGTCGAGTTCTCAATCGTCCGAGCGCCACCAAGGCCGTGAGCCGGTTGGTGGATCCGATGAGCTCCCGAAGGAGTACCGCGTTGGCGCGCTCCCCGGCGGCGTCCCATCGGCCTTGATACATGTCCGTCAGGGCAAGCCAGGCCTCCATGTAGCTCGCTAGACGGTCGAGATCGTGAGCGCGAGCGAAGGCAATGCCATCCGTCAGAAATCGATCTGCCTCGGCGAACCGATACACCTCACCTGATGCGGTACCGAGCATCACGAAAGCGTCTGCTACGCCTGCGCCTCCGTCCTGCAAGTGCGTCGCGATTTCAAGACTGGTGTTGACGAATTTGCAACCGCGCCGGTAATCGACGAACATCAACGCTGCACCAACCGAATTGTAGGCGCTCGCGAGCAACTCTTGATCGTCGAACCGGCGTGCGAGTTCGATCGCCTTCTCCCCCCATGCCACTGCCTCCTCGCAATCGCGGATGAGCATGCGTAGGTAGGATTCTGTGGCATAGGCCTTCGCGAGTCCTCGTGCTGGGGGAAGTTGTTCGGCCAGAGCGATTGCTTGCTGGCTGGCTGGCTCGATCGGCATCCGCGTTGCGCAAGGCTCGGACCAAAGGCATGGCGTGGGCAGCAAGCGATTCGCACTGACGAGTCAGGTTGCCTAGTCGGCGCAAGATCTCGATCGAAGTTTCCCGCGCCGAAATCGCGGCCGCCAGGTCACTGAGCTCAAAACAATATCCAGCATACTCCTCGAGCAATTCGGCCCGCTCGGCGTCACTGAGTCCATGCGCCTCGGCTAATGCCACGCGGCAATGCGCGGCCGCTTCCCGGCGTGAACCGCGAGCCGCAGCCTCGCGAGCAGCCTCAGGAGCAAACTTGAGCACCGCGGCGCTATCGTGCGCTAGCTGCGCGTGATGAACCATGCGTGATAAGGATGCATCGTCGGCAGTGCGCGTCGTCAATGCGACCAAGATTCGCGCGTGCAGAACCTTGACGCGCGGCGGCGCAATCGATTCCTCGACCGCGAGGAGCAGACCGCTCGACACGCATTTCTCGACGGCTTCGAGAGCGGGACCCAGCACCGACTCGATGAGATGCAGCTCGGCCGCGCGAGGAACGACAGAGGTCAGTTCCAAGACTTCGCGCGCGGCGCCATTGCAACTTAAGGCGCGTCCCAATACCGCATCCCGTACCGTGGCAGGAACGCCACCGTCAAGGTCGGCCAGTATTTCGGTTACGAAGAACGGGTTTCCGCCGGTGACCGCGTAGAAGCCCGCCGCATCGCATGGATTCGCCGCCGCCAGCGTAGCGACCGCAGCAAATGCGAGCAGTCGATTTCATCATCCCGATAGCTCAGAATCATTAGGAACCGCGTGCGATGAATCCGCCGAACCAAGAACTTGATGAGATCGAGAGTCGCGGTGTCGGCCCAATGGATATCTTCGAGGATCAGCACGGTCGGACCCGTTGCCCAGCATTGCCTGGAGCCGTGTGGAAGCTTCGCGCGCCAGGTCGTGCAAAGGACCGAGTGGATGGGGGGGGGTAAACAATGCTTCGCAGGCACCCAAAAGAACGCGCTCCGCAATATTTTCCCGAACAAAATGTTCGAGTAAAAAGGTCTTCCCGATACCGGCTTCCCCACTGAGGCTCAATACGGCATCCCGTTACCCCGAATTCACGTCCATGGTCAAATGCCGCTCAGCATTAAGCGAATTGGCAATCAGACAAGTCTGTTCAGCTTTTTCTAATAATTTCTTCGCCCGTTCCACGTCCGCGCCAGCGGGCAATACCAACTTAGCATGCGTCGTAAAAGCAGTGAATCGCATTTTGCCGTCGATGCGATCCAAGGTCCCGTCGGTGCGCGCATCCAAACTAGTCCAGGCAAACTTAGAGGCACTCGCGATCGCGCGAAAGCCCAGCACGAAACAATCGGCCACCGCTGCCGTTAGCAAGCCCTCAGGCGACCATTGGTTACCCGGCCCGCCGAATTCCCTGGGTGGTGCAGACTCGATAATACGCATACCTTCGCTCGACAGCGGCACATCGCCATCGGGGCGAACCGCAGCGTTGACAATATAGTGATGAGGAAATGGGTGCATCAATAACTCCTATTTTTTAATTCTGAATAACTTTTCGATATGCTCAAGCGTCTCCGGGCTATCCCATTCTCGGGCACCATAGACCTTTTCGAGCACCCGACCATTAGCATCTACCAGCACCGTCAGCGGCAATCGGGTGGCCCCCAACATATGCTCCATCTGTAACTGCGCATCAATGAAATGACTAATAGTGGCGTGGTTATTTCGTAATAACGCCTTGGCTTGATCAGCATCGTCATCGGTCGATATACCGATAATAGAAAAGTTCGCAGCAATATCCAGCCACGCAAGCCGCTCCAAGGACGTCATTTCCGCTCGACAAGGACCACACCAACTAGCCCACACATTAATGATTAACGGCTTACCGCGATAGGACGAGAGATTTCTGGAGTTCCCATTGAGGCCGTTAAGCGTTGCCCCGCTAAGCACACCACCGACTAATACTTCCTCAGAATTCGTCGCAAACGCAGCGGGCGCATCGCAAACCATAGCTACGACCAGCGCCACTCTCACGCCATGGAGCAGTGATTTGTTTAGAAAATTCATACACCGCCATTTTACTACTTGATTAAATATAACCTAGTGCGCGCCATCCAGCGCAAACGATCCATGCTGAGTAAAGGGCAGATCGCGTAAGAACGGCAGATCAATGCTCACATTACCTACAAGATCATAATCAACCGCAGATTTTTGATCAGTTTTATTGGCAAATTTCAATAATGCGAGCGCCATGTTGGCCGTGATGGTCATATCAAACTCACTCTCCCCTAGTGCCGGCACCACGAAAGCATGATTACTCACACCACTCGCGATCGACTCGCCATTCACTTTGAGTTGCGTGTGCAGTCCATTGACCGGCAACGCGCGATTGTTGGGGTTTTGGATTTTAAAAGTCACTTTAAAACTCTGTTGCAGAAAATTACCATTCAACATCTCGATGTTCGCAACCGATAGATTGGGTGTTTCGAATTTCGGCGCGATAGCGGCGCAGGCCACCAGGACAAAGGCGAAGGCAAAGGCGAAGGCGGCCGCAAAGAAAAATGGGCGATTGGACATCATAATTAAAAATGCTACCTTAAACACCCATGCTAAGTCCTAAATACCTCAAGCTACCCGCGCAAAGCATCGCCATCCTCGCCCTAATATTGACGTTTGCCCCCGCGCCAGCCACTTCGCCTGCGCTGACCGATAACGATTCCTGCTTAAGCTCGGGCGACGGGTATTTGCGGGCGCATCTCGCGGGTGACATCGAGGCGCATATTGATTGGCCCAATAGCGGCACCCACTGTGACGGTGAGCCCAAGCCCAAACCACCGGGAGTGCGCTTAAGCTTTCGGCGCGCCGCGGCAGGATCACCCGATCTACTATTTGTCTTTGGCCTCAGCGACGTGGTTGAAGGCCAGCCCGCGCATGCCGTCGGCGCCAATCTGACCATCATTCAACAGGGTACTTCGCATATCTTTGGCACGCTCGGTGATTCGCGTTGCACCGTCGATTCACTGACGCAAAGGCCTCTCAAAATCGCGCACTCCTATCGCATCGAGGCGCGGGGGTTCTGCACCCAACCTGCGCACGCAGTCAGAGGCGACGGGTTAGTGCTGGTGAATACTTTTGATTTCGCCGGCGTGGTGAATTATGAGTTTCCCAAGGATTGAGGAGTCTGCAACAGGCACGGGAACCCGGCACGGGAACCCATTGTTACATTGTGTTGAAAATGCAACAAACGCAAGAGAACGCCTTCACGAGAGCCGACATCCAGGGCTATTATTGCGCCGCTTTTCCTGCAAATATCAATTCCTTTAAAAGTGTTGGTATATTGCGAATCAATCATGGAGTTTTTGGATATGAAAGGAATTATGTTATGTGGAATTGTGGCTGTGGCGACGAGCGGCATGACGATGAGCAGCATAGCAGCGGCGACCGACGACGCGGGCGCGTGGCATTTCAGCCCAATGGCTCAATACCACCTACTCGACAACAAGCGGGTCTCAAAAGACGACCTTGGCTACCAGGTCGGGTTAGGCAAGGACTTTGCAACCA
>JAYVYN010000080.1:0-10703 GCA_043784265.1 Gammaproteobacteria bacterium
CCTGTGTGTTCATGAATCCCAGCTGCAGATTCTTCGTCGCAGCCGAGGATGCGAATTCGCCTTCTAGTTCAGAGAACACAGCCGCCAGACTCACCGCAGACAGTTCTGGCTCGATGGTCCCAGATTCCAAGCGACTGATATCCAGCAGCGCGTTGAGCAAACGCGTTGCGCTATCAATGGCCTGCTCCTGGCGGCAGATGAGATCGTTCAAATGCGGCGCTTGCCGCGTTAATTTCTGCATGCAAGCGTTGAGCATGCGGACTGCTTGCAGAGGTTGGCGCAAATCGTGACTCGCCGTAGCCAGAAATCGGCTCTTGGCGCGGTTCGCATGGTCGGCTTCCTCTCGCGCGACAATGAGTGCCTCACTGATCGATCGGCGCTCTGTCATGTCGCGGATCGAAGCTGCTACGAAATGCTCGTCGCCATCCTGAAACGGGGCCAACCGTATGCCTGCCGAAAATTCAGAACCGTCGGCGCGCTTGGCAAACAAATCCCTGATCCGAGCACCCATATCGCGATTGCTCGACTCGCGTAAATAGCTCGACACATGCGCCCCGTGACGAATGTGAAACCGCTCCGGAATCAGCAGCTTGATTGGCTGACTAATGAGTTGCTCGACCGTGTAGCCAAACAGGGTGATCGACGCTTCGTTAGAAAATTGAATAATTCCCTGTTCATCCACGACGATCAGTGCGTCAGGGGTGAGTTGCAGCAACCTCTGCGCAATGGCGCCAATTTCGCGCAGTCAAGACCTACTCATTCTGAACAGAGCGGTGGATAACGCGGTGGGTGAGCGCATCTGCTCTTTAGGTTTTCTTAAATTTTACAATATCACAGTTCTAACAGGCAAAACGCGCTTTGCAAAATGAATTAGGTGCGCTATTGGATAAGGGGTCGACGCAGGCTCTAGCGGGAATCCACAGCTGTACGCAGCCGGCTAATTCGGCAGACTGATAACGGCACTCATTCCTGACGGTGGGTCCGTTGGTAATAATCCCGTGCCTTCGACCGTTGACGAGAGAAAGGAGCGACGATTGGGCGAAATCAAAACGCACGGGTCCGGATCGGACGTTATTCCCAACCAATTGATCGGGATAGCCCGGGTTTGGTTCAAAACGCCGCAGACGTGAGCAGCCAAATCTTAGTCGCACCCATGGTCCGAATCGATGTATCCGCAGACCGCTACACGGTGGAGACCGGCGTCACCGACTTTGGGCGGGGCGTTCCCGTGGACTTGCAAGACAAACTTTTCCGGCCGTTCTTTACCACGAAACCGCAAGGCACGGGTCTCGGCTTGGCCTCAATTCGCGCGATCGTAGAATCCCATGAAGGGACCATTGGGGTTAATCACTTACCCGCGGGCGGCAGCCGATTTTGGTTCCGTTTGCCGGTCGCGCACAATTGATCGGAATATTTATGGCAAAGCCGTGCGAAACCAACAATATAGCGGCAGCGGTATACGTAATCGACGACGACGATGGCATGCGACGCGCGTTGGATACTCTATTGAGTACCGTCGGCTATAAAACAGCTGTCTTTTCGCGTGCACCTGAAGTCTTAGCGAACTTTAAGCCCGGCGCTCCGGGGTGCCTCGTGCTTGATATACGTATGCCGGACATGAGTGGCCTGGAGGTTCAGCAGCAACTCAATGGAAAGGACTTCATGCTGCCGGTCGTCTTTATTACCGGCCATGGGGATGTACCCATGGCAGTGCAGGCCATGAAGCAAGATGTCGCGTATTGCAACACGGGGACGCGCCGTACCGTGCAGCACCGGGCCGAATCGCTGACGCCTCGCGAACGACAGGGAAAGGATATGGTCGTGGATAGTGCCGCGAACAAAGTGATCGCCATTGATTTGTGCTTAAGCGAGCGTACCGTCGAAATCCATCGCGCAAAATTCATGGAGAAAATGGGCGCGCGTTCCGTTGCGCATCTCGTGAAGCTGCACTTGACGCTGTCAGGTACGCGATAGTCTCTCGAAATAACCCAAAACACTCCACCGAGTCGAAAATAAATGCCGGGGCTAAGAAATTCCATATCACTATTCGCGCCTGCTGCTTCGGCAGCGTTTGGTGCCTCTGTAGGCGCTGCGCTTGCCATACCACTCAGCCCTCATGAAGAGCGTGTATTTGACGGGGGCGAGCGAATTATGCGTCCGCTCGAGAGCGTGCGCGGGCGATCAGTCTACGTGATTCAATCGTTATTTGGCGACGCGCTTGGCTCGGCGAATGATCGGCTTTGCGCTCTGCTCTTTCTTATAGGTGCGCTTAAAGATGCCGGGGCGAAACTGGTTACTGCTGGCCTTCCGTATCTCGCGTATGCGCGCCAAGATCGGCACACGGAGGCTCGCGATCCGGTAACAACACGCTACATAGCGCAGCTGTTCGAGGCTGTGGGTGTAGACCGGGTGCTAGGCCTCGAGGTCCATAACCCAGCAGCGTTCGATAATGCTTTCCGCTGTGAAACCGTACGTCTTGACGCCACGGCTTTATTTGTTCGACATTTCGCGGCGGATTCCGCCGGTCACGACTATGCGGTCGCCACACCAGATTTCGGCGGCGGCAAACGGGCTCGATACTTTCAGGAGCTTTTTCAAACCGCGATCGGCCAACCCGTGAATTTCGCACTCATGGACAAGCAACGCCGCCATGGCGTCGTCAGCGGCTCCATATTCGCTGGTGACGTCGCCGGACGCCGTGTCATTATTGTCGATGATCTCATCAGTTCCGGCACCACGGTCATGCGCGCAGTCGACGCCTTCCGTCGATCAGGAGCCGTGCGCGTCGACGTCGCGGCAACTCACGCGTCATTTGCTGCGGAAGCATGCCGGATATTTGATTCAGGTAAACCGGATTCGGTCATCGTTACCGACTCTGTTTCCCTTGACGATGGCTTTTCGACTCACTTGGGTGGACCGCTCACCGTGCTGTCGGCTGCACCAATCTTTGCCGAAGCGATTCGCCGACTGGAGCCGGGCTACTCGTAGGCTCCAGCGTTTTGCAGCAGCGAAAGCCAAGGTGGTAATTGGCATGGCTCTGGGAATCCATGACGCGTGTGCCATGCCAGAACGGCGCGCGCCATCGGCACCAGTCCTCGTGTGCTCTGTAGGCGTCGAAAATGAACCAACTCCCTTTCATCTCGGTGTATCCCAATTCTTTACTGCCAAGGCTTGCCATTTGTTGTTCGTTCAGCGGTAGATTCATATGTTCCGCCGCATTTCCATTCAGGTCGTAGACGCCCAACGAGCTGTGACAGGCGGTAAACGCTCCGGCCGGATAGGTGTTGGAACCACAGAGTTGCCAGCCACCCCCGAGGCATCCCGGCGTTTTGGAGCTATCCGTCGCACACACGCCTCGTCGATAGTCAGGGCCGTAACTCCAAGTCTTGTCGGTTTGGTGGGCGAGGTTGTGGGCGATGCGCATGCGATGAATCGCGGCTTGCGGATTCTCACCCTCGGCAAGATCAAAGCGGTAGTCCGGCGGTTGCAAACTCCCTGCACACGCCCCCTCCCATTCGTGGGCGTCGCAGAGCCGCTTACCTTCCGCTTCGCAGATTTGCGCGGCCTCGCGCGCTTTCACCCAAACCACAGGGTACGCGCACGGAATGTCTGGAAACTCGAACTGATCGATGCACGCCTTGGCACGCTCGGCAGTGGTTGCCTTGGGGTCGAATAGCGGAGCCATGAATTTGCCGCCACAAATTCGCTCGAATTGCGGATTGCCATAGTGGACCAACTGCTTCTCTAACATGGCCGCGCACTGCTGTGGCGTGACTGGATGCTTGGAGAGGAAAGGATTACCTTGGCTGAGAACGCTCGAATGAGCGAATATCACCCGAATATCGTGCATCTTTTCATCGCTTAATCCATGAACCTGCAGCAATTGTTGGAACAGCAACTCGTTCTGCTCTCGCGGTGAGGTTTGCACCGCCCCGCGGGCCGTTATGCCGAGCAGAATGCACAGTAGGATTACTCTGGTCATGGCACATCCTTCTTGCGCGTCAAATAAAAAAAATCCCGATCGTCCGGAAAGCTTAAGAATCGCGGTGCCAACTCATCGCCGCCCTTTCGATCCACTTCCGCCATGCCCTCGATCAAGTGCTGCACGAAGATCCGCCTATTCCTTTGCGTATAAATTGCAAAATAGGTATGTTCGAGCGCATTCATATCCAGGTGCATGGCATATTGGCAACCATAAGCTTGGAAGACGCGCGCCATAGCACTCGGCGTGGCCGTCGAGAAATATCCAAACACCAGATATCGCGATTTGCCCGTCAACTGCAAGCAAAGGCCGGCGCGCAAAGTGCGCAAACGTTCATCGTTGGAACCCGACCAATTTCCAGCGCCCCAATTATTAACCAGTGCGCCAGGGGAGGAAATCCCGCTGTTATGGTCATAGTCAATTAAGGGTACACCATTCTGGCGCGCAAATTTGATATGAGGCAGGAGCGGGCCATCATCGGCCGTCCAGGTCTTCATTCGCACATCGCCGTCCTCAGTGACGATGAGCGTAGCCAGGTCCGCTTGCAGCTTGCTGAACACGACGCCCTGCTCGATAAAGCCGTAATGTGTCCCGTGGCTCTTCTGCGCAAGAGCGCCGAAACGAAACGCTCCGTGTTCGCGTTTAAATCCACCCGCAAATGTCGCCGCCACCCGTTCGACCATGGTTGGATTCACGATGCCATTCACGACCAGCGGCGCTACGCTGCCGATGCCATCAGGCCCCGCCAGTTTTGGATCGCGGACTGTATCCAACACCCGTTCCGACCATCCTACTCGTGGGTGATCAGCGCCGAGAGCGAACCCTAAGTCGAACTGTCCCAGATCCAACGCTACCATATAGTCAACGGCGGCCGCCTCGACTGAATCGAGAGGATTCACGGTATCTTTCTTGCTGCTTAAATTCCGCATACCGACGGCTTGCGGCTGAATGAGGCTTAAGAATATTCCCGCCGCGTCCCGGACGGGATACCACCTTCCCTGGACAAAGGCGCCCGTTGATATACCGACGTCAATTCCCAGATGTTCGGGAATCACAGAAATGGCAGCGAACGCCGCATTTATTTGCGGTGGTTGCGGTCCTTCGGGAGACGCAATCCGAGTTGACGGCGCTTGCGCTGCCGCCCCCGCATCCACTTTTTCCATGAAAGCATCTTTGAAGAATTGTTTGCGCACGAAGCCGACGATCCGCTCCCCGCCCCAAATGTGGTCCCTCAAAAAATTCGTAACGCGTTCTAAGTGCGTATAGGTTCCCGCCACGGCATTGCGCAAGAACAAGCGATCTTCGCAAAGGGGGGCATATGGCAAGCCCAAGCGTTGCGCCTGCTGCAACATCATCACCTGTCCGTGCCACAAGTTGCAGTCGACGCCGTGACCATCGACCAAAATTCGGATGCCGTCTGGATAAGTCTGGCTGAGCGCCAGCACTTGGATCTTGGGCAGTGGATTTTCCAAATGGTAGGAAAGGGTCCTCCCCGTCCCGGCCCAGTGCAATGTGAGTAGGAACCATGTATTTATCTCCGGATTAAGATTGACTAGAGTGGCTGTACCTCGATCGCCCGACATTTTGAATTCAACGCTTGAAGAGCGTCTGAACGATTGCAATTCGATGATCGTTTTTGGCACATCCGCTTGATATTCGTCCCATTGCGATTCCGCCGCCTTCGCGGCATTCAAGTCTGCGAAGTAGTTGTCCGCGGTCCGTGCATTTCCCGCCATGAGCGTCAAAGAGCCGCTCAACGAGATCAGGGCTGCACATAGAACCAGCAACGCTTTCATAGCGCAAGCGCGGCAAGCAAACCCATCGCCACGATCGTCCAGAGACTGCCTCGATCCGAAAGAGCAAAAATCACCAGATCGTCATGAATTCGGCCACGGGTAACCATCATCCACAGATAACTCACCCAATACATCAACAATAGACAAATCCCCCAGAAATAGTCGTGCCGCGCGTACAGGTGATGACTGATCTCGGTGTTGGTGTAAAGAGCGAGTACCATCACGGCAAGGTATCCGCTCGCGATTCCCTGAGCCACAAGTAACACCTTATCAATGGCGAGATAGCCGCGTGCCTGGACTACCTTTATAGCCGCCTGAGACTCCAAAAAAACCAACTCTGCGTAGCGCTTGATGAGAGCGAGACTGAAAAACAGCAACACACAAAACGTCAATAGCCAAGCAGAAATCCTCAGATCGGTGGCGACCGAACCTGCCGCCACCCGTAACGCATAGCCAACCGCGAGGACCAACGCATCCACGAGCGGTATATCTTTTAAACGCATAGAGTATCCGATCATCAGCAGGGAATAGATGCCCACTACAACAGCAAAACTAATCGACATATGTAACGCGATGGCAAACGCACTCATCAGCAACAGTGACAGCATCACGAGCGCGTGGGCCAAGGGGATCCGACCAGATGCCAGCATCCGTTCCTTCTTGAACGGATGACGCCGGTCGGCGGCCAAATCAAGCAAATCGTTCAACAGGTAGAGACCTGAGGCACATAGACTGAACGCCAAGAATGCCAGCAACGCCTGTCCCGCAAGTTCGGGTTCAAGAACTCGGTGCACCGCCACTAGTGGGATAAACACCAGACCATTCTTGACCCAATGAAGAGGACGCAACGCGTGCAAATAGTCTTGCCAACCAGCTTGGCGGTCGCGCGAAATCACCTCCACCGGCGTAACCTTCCGAATCCTTTCCGCAAGCCGGTGCGACGGCGTCGCCAGCAGCGCTCGTCGCGCTGCGCACCAGACTGAATAATCACGCGCGCTATTGCCGATGTAATCGAATCCCCTGAGCCCAAAAGCGGCAACCAGCCGATCACGTTTGCGCTCACCACTCGCATTTGTCTCGCCATCGCTTGCGAAGACGGCGTCAAACAAGCCTACATCTCGTTCGACCTCACGCGCTAGTTTTTCATCCGCCGCTGTGGCGAGAATTAAAGAACGTCCCTGGCGTTTCTGCTCCCGCAAAAACTCGAGAAGGTCGACGCGATGCGGCAGCAAGTGGATATCCGGCATTGCAATTGCGGCAAGACGCTGCTTGATGTGCGCGCGGCCCTTCAGCCACAAACCCGGCAACTTGAGCAGAGTCAACGGCTTCAAGCGCGCCAAAACGAAGATCGACTCAATGAGGGAGTCCGTCCGTAACAAAGTGCCATCGAGGTCAACTGCGAGGGGCACACGATCCACTGCGACGGATTCAGCGAGCGTGATTGCTCCGTCAGCGTGCAAGTCAGTCAGAAAAACCATTTCGTCAACTGCAATGCTCCTTTTTTCCAAGGAACACAATGCGTCACGCCCGCTTTTCCAAGGGCGTCGGCGCGATTTTCTACATACCAGTCGTAATTGCGAATGAGAGCCATGCGATTGGAATATCGCGGAGCGAATCCCAACTTGCTTTCAATTCGGTCAATCGACACAAAACTTTCTCTGGCCGCCGTCTCATAGATCCACTGGTATAATAGCGATAGATGCAGACTTTCGAGGAGCTTGAGCAACGCTATCACGGGTCGAACCGGCAAGGCGATGACGTGCTTCGCGTGACCCGCCCGATCAAGTACCGATTGAAAATTGTCGCGCATATTGCCAAATACCTTCGCACCCACGTTGAACGTGTCGTTCACCGCTTCATTATTTAGCGTCGCACATGAAACAATGACATCGCATAAATCCGCGACATCGAGCAGCTGGTAGCTATTTTCACCGGAGCCTAATACCGGAAAATTCTTTCCCGAATAGGCGCAATCGTATAGCAATTCAAAAACACCCAGCCGCTCCGCACTGATTTTCGCTATGCCGTAATGGCCCACGCCGTGCAATTCATCGTCCTCGTAAACCCGATGGTGATCAGAAATACCATACACGGACGTCGAGGACATGAATATAAATCGTGCTACGGTATGTCGCGCTGCGGACTCAAGCAACGTCCGAGTGCCCTCGACATCGGTCGAATAGATTTCCTCCTTGCTGCTGAGCGGCAAGGAGGCTGCGCAATGCACCACAATGTCGGCTCCTGCCATTGCCCGTTCAACAGCGGCAGCGTCGCGAATGTCTGCCAGCTGGACATTCAGTGCGGTGCGTTCCGGATAGTCGAAGGGCGCGATATCCATGGACCGCACCCGGTACCCACGCGCCAAAAAGTGGCGGCACAAATTGATGCCAAGAAACCCAGCGCCCTCCGTGATCAGAATTAGCGATTGCGGCAATTCAGAAAACGTAACTTTCGCCAGCAAGACGTAGATTTATTTCGTTCTCCGCGACAAACCAATCGTCGAGTGCGTGGCGAGGAGCGAAGCCGCGACGTTCAGAGTTAAAATAGGCGGCCTCGGCAATGCAAATCTCCCAATTTTCAGATATCTGCGGTGCCATACCCCCTTCAAATGATTGAAAAAACCCACTGGCAGCTGTTCCGCTATTACGGCTGTTTCCAGCGCATTAGTGGCTACGTTAGCATTCTGCGCCTTGGTCTCAGGATCCAAGGTAACTTCACTGATGCTCATGATGATCTCCGAGAAAAACGAGGCGGCTAACTACGTCGACAATCCAAACAACATCGGCACGCGGTGATATGCGTGGAAGTATTATCGCATTACGTATTTACCGGACAATGTCGAACGCGCACACGCGACCCCCCAATAGGCGGACGTGCCAACGCTGCCGGGGACTTCTCAGCCGCATGGATCACTGAACGTTGATCTGTTTCGGCTTCTGTTTCGGTATCTCAGGCTTGGGGATATGCACAGTGAGAATCCCATCCTTGCTCTCACAGCGGATCAGATCCGCGTTCACATTAAGTGGGAGCGAGAAGCGTCGCTCGAAGCTGCCGTAAAAGCTCTCTATCCGATGAAACTTTTCGTTCTTGTCGTCCTTGTGCTGCTTGCGCTCGCCCTTAATCATAATCATGTCATTATCGAACGTCACGTGGACGTCTTCCTTCTTAACGGCAGGCAGCTCCGCGCGAATGACGTACTCTGCATCAGTCTCGCTGATGTCCGCGCAAGGCGTCCATTCAAGCTTTCTACCATTGTCTTCCAGTGCAAAGCGCGGCCAGTTCCCAAGACCGCTGGGTGCCAAGCGATTGAATAACGTATCCACATCACCAAATGAATCCCAACGTAGCAAGTTCATAAATTTCGCCTTCGAGTGCTTAAGGGAGGTCTGAATGCCTAGGCGATGTTGAACTCAATCGTCAGGATCTGTAATCCGTGAATGTACCTATAGTTACACGGGTTTGATTGAGTACGGTGACCGTTACGCATTCGTTGTGACGGGCGAGGTACTAACCCTAATCGTTAGGAGGAAGGACGCGCAAAATCAAATTTCGGCGGCCCGCATTAAAATTGCCGCCCGATCGGGCCATTCCCGTTGCGGGCCAATGGTACCCGTCCTACTGAAAGCTGAGTTGTAGGTCGCGCAAAAACTGTGGTGATCGCTACCTGTGCCCGGGAAGCCAAAGTCTCGATCAACCCGACCACGTTCGCGATCACGCCCTCATCGCTGAGGGCGCCCGCCAACTGATTATCTTGAATGACACTAAAAATCGATCGCGGTTTGCCATTGACAAAGACTTTCGTACTGATCAATCGCGCACCGTGACTGTAGTCAGCGTAACGCCAGCCGTGAACGGTGCTCAATGACTGAATGGGTTGGCCTTCGGCCCAGTGCCAACCATAAATCGCTACGCGATCAAGATGGCTTCGCAAACGATTCGTCAGGACCAGATCCTTTTTGTCACCGGCGATCAACGCTCCGAGCGATACACCGAGCGCTGCACGTTGCACACCGACCAGCCCGTTATGGCGCAGAGAATAATCCGTGGAGCGCATCTCACTACTGGCTGGCAGCGGCTGCGGAACGAATTGCACCGCCGCCTGTGCGTAAATTGCGTCGACCATACGCGGCGTCGGCAAAGTAAAACCGTAATCGGATGCCATAGATAATGCAGTTGCTAGGCGCATTGGCATTAGTAGAAAATCATCGTCCGAACCAATGGCAAGATAATCGGGTGCAGCGCAAATAATGACGTCAACAGGCGCAGACGTCGAAATCGGCGACTGTAATCGGATTGGTACAAATTGACGCAAAAAGTTAGGGACGTTCCCTGCCATCAACTGGTGTCGAATATGCGCCTCACGTTCATCATCGACCAGCCCACGAATTTCCTCGGCAAATGCGCGTCCGCCCGGCGCATTGGCTGCGCGTGCGGGCATTCCTTGCGTCAAAGAATCGTCGCAAGGGCCCCGCAGTGCAGCAGCTTGTGCGCAATTCCAGCCACCTACACCGAGGGCAATTGCTGCGATCCACATGTCGGTCCAATTGAGCATAGCGTCGCAGTAATCGTACGGGAAAGCCGAGTATCGCAGTAAACCGCTATCGTCGGCAACTCGCTGCGCATGTTGTGCTTCCGATCCGCAACAGAGTTCTCAGTCTGCCCAATGAATCTGCGGCTCCTTGCGCGGCACCTGCGCTGGTTGCCCTTTAACGTGTCCGACGATAATTGGCGAAACAGACACCCAAGCGGCGGGAAGGCCGAGCACTTTCTTCCCCTCGGGTGTGTTGAGAAACGCCTGCGCGAAGCCGATCCAACAGCTGCCGAGTCCCTCGGCATACGCGGCGAGCATCAGATTCTCAGCAGCTAATGAGCAATCCTCGACGATCCATGGACCCGCCCCAATCACCGAAATTAAGATCAGCACG
>JAYVYN010000081.1:0-14882 GCA_043784265.1 Gammaproteobacteria bacterium
GCAGAACACGTCATGAGCGGCGCAATCATAATGGTCACCAATCGATCACGCGGGTTTTGAATAGTGCGCGTAGCCATGATGCCGGGAATTGCGCATGCAAAACTTGATAATAATGGAATAAAAGCTCGACCTGAAAGGCCCACACTACCCATCACACGATCCAGTAAGAAAGCTGCACGCGGCAAATAGCCGGAATCCTCCAAGACAAGTATGAAAAAGAATAAAATGATGATCTGTGGTAGAAAAACTAAAACGCTGCCGACGCCGGCAAGCACGCCGTTAACCAACAAATCCTTAAACAAACTGGTCGGCAACAAACTCCCTAACCAATCACTGGTAGCCGTAACTCCCCATTTCACCGCATCCATGGGCAGCTGGGCCCAGGCAAATACTGCTTGGAACACGAGGAACAATATCAACGCCAAAATCAATGGTCCCGCAAACGGGTGTAAAACAACTGCATCTACTCGATCGCTAAATGTGTGGCTATCAATTCGATCACCCCCCACGACACCTAAAATCCTTCGCACCTCAGTTTGATCTTGTTCTAGCTCAAGCTGGGTCGGTGATTGCCATTGCCTTGATACTTGTACCAATGGTATCGAGACGCATGCAAGCACCCGGGTCAGTGCATTCGCACCTGAAACCTTCACACCCACGGTCTCCACTACCGGCACACCGAGTTCGGCTGCTAATCGCTGCGAGTCAATCGCCAAGCCCTTACGACGTGCAATATCAATCATGTTCAGGCACACCACCATCGGTAAGCCTAAGCGCTTGATACTGAGAACCAGGCGTAAGTTCTGACGCAAATTAGTCGCATCGGTAACACAGACCACGAAGTCGGGTGCGGGATCTCTGGGGCTTCTACCCAATAAAGTATCAACCGTTACCTGTTCGTCAGGAGTGACGGGGTCCAGGCTGTAGGCTCCGGGTAAGTCAAGAATGCGCACTCGAGCTGAACCTGAGCGGAGCATCCCCTCCTTCCGCTCCACTGTCACGCCCGCGTAGTTGGCAACTTTTTGGCGACTACCGGTCAGAATATTAAACAGCGCAGTTTTACCGCAGTTTGGATTACCTACCAATGCAACCAAGGGGTACGGGGAGTCAACAACAGCACCCATAGGCTCTAAACAACCAAAGGCTGCTCCGGACAAACGCGAATACAGGCAGCCTCAAATAAACGCAAAGCAAAGGTTCCCGTCCCGACGCGCACCGCCAGAGGTTCGCGAGCAATCAATCCCCGAGCCACAATTCTGACCAATTCACCCGGCAAAAAGCCAAGTTCAGATAGGCGGCGACCCACTTCGGGGAAGGCTGAATTACTGGAGCAAACCGATACCACTCGGGCCACTGTTCCCGGAGCCAGATCGACCAGAGGAATTCCGGTTTTAGATATCATAATCACGACTGTACATGAGAATCATTCCCATTACCATTACTGCCAATTTTGCTGCACTGCAAGCTGGAATAGACTCGGCGTGAGCTGAGATCCTGCTAATCTTGGAGCCCCAAAGGCTTCCGGAGGCATCTGATATGCCTACGATTTTTGAAAAAATTATTGCTGGCGAGGTGGCGGCAACCGTCCTATACCGGGATGAACGAGTGATCGCGTTTCTGGACATCAAGCCGACCGCGCCCGTACATGTACTTATTGTACCCAATAAGTTTATTCCAACCGTCAATGATATTAGTAACGACGATGAGTCGCTGATTGGCCACATGGTTATTGTGGCGCGCGATGTTGCGAAACAACAAGGTATCGCCGAAAACGGCTACCGTTTGATCATAAATTGCAATGCTCACGGAGGTCAGGAGGTCTACCACTTGCACATGCATCTCATCGGCGGTCGAGCCCTGGGGCCGATGGTTCAGCGTGTTCGATAATCAAAATATAAGGATAAGGTCGATGCAAAAGAAAAAAGTCTCAGCCGCCAAAAAAAAGGCAGCGTTAAAACCCAGGCACAAAATCAGCGCGCACGGTAAATCCACGCATACCAAAGTGGCGACCACCAAAACGACCAATATTGACGCTGCGCAAACGCAAGCGACATCGGTAATGCGCCAGCTTTATCCGCCCATTGAACCATTTCGGCAAGGGTTTTTGCGCGTCTCCGAGATTCATGAGATCTACTATGAAGAGAGTGGCAATCCCGCTGGCAAACCTGTCGTATTTCTACACGGCGGTCCAGGTGCAGGCTCCGATAAGCGAGCACGGCAATTTTTCGACCCACACCACTATCGTATTGTCGTATTCGATCAACGCGGCTGCGGCCGCAGCCGCCCAAGTGCCAGCCTGGTCGAAAATACCACCTGGCATTTGGTCGCCGATATAGAACGCCTCCGCAAACACTTAGCTATCGAGAGATGGTTAGTTTTTGGTGGCTCATGGGGTAGCACTTTGGCTCTAGCCTACGCGGAAGCTCACCCTGAGCGCGTCAGCGAAATTGTTTTACGCGGTATTTTTCTACTACGCTACGGAGAAATTCGCTGGATGTACCAACATGGTGCTTCAGAAATATTTCCAGAGTATTGGGAAGCTTACCGCAACATTATTCCGCTTGATGAGCGCGACGACTATTTAAGCGCATATCACAAGCGTTTAATCGGCAGTGATCAACGCGCGGCCGTAGCCGCCGCTCGTGCATGGTCGGTTTGGGAGGCTTCCACCAGCTTTCTGTACAGTAATCCCGACAGTATAAGGAAATGGGGTGAAGACCAGTTCGCTCTGGCCGTGGCTCGAATTGAGTGCCATTATTTTGTGAATCGCGGCTTTTTACGCAGCGAAACACAGCTGTTAGACGACGTGGCGAGAATTCGTGGTATTCCCGCAACTATTGTTCAAGGTCGGTACGATCTGGTTTGTCCTGCCACCAGCGCCTGGGACTTACATAGGGTTTGGCCTGAGGCGGATTTTAAGATCGTGCCGAACGCTGGCCACTCGGCATTTGAGCCAGGCAACACCCATGAGTTAGTGCTCGCCACCGATCGGTACCGAAGTCGCTAACCATGCCGCTACTTGCAACCCTGGAACTCGCGCGGACCTCTGATGCGGACGCTATCGCAGAAATGTCACGTGATTATATAGAGGCGGGGTTAACCTGGGCGTGGACCCCTGCGCGCGTGCAACACTTTATTACCGCTGAAGAATCCCTAGGGGTAGTCGCACGCCGCGAAGATCACCTGGCGGCCTTCGCCATCATGCATTTCGGCGACGAAGTCGCACATTTAAATCTACTTGCCGTTGATCCTCGCTATCGATACCAAGGGCTGGGTCGACAGCTCGTAGATTGGTTAGTCATCACCGCCATAGAAGCCGGAATATTTCGAATTAATTTGGAAGTACGTGCGCACAACAACATCGCGCGTATTTTCTACCAAAAACTAGGGTTTGAAAGCCTGGGGCTGGTGCAAGGCTACTACCAAGGACGCGAGTCCGCGCTGCGTATGGCAAGACGTCTTTAAAAAAGATTTGCCCGATTTAAGCGCGACTAGGTAACGCTGCGTCCAGGTATCCAGGAAGTTCCCGCTAGCGGCACTCCGGCCATTGCCGCCGATTCAACAGTCAAGGCGACTAAATCTTCCTTTTCTAAGTGATGCACATTTTGTTTGCCGCAGGCGCGCGCGATGGTGCTTAATTCCATGTTAACGGTCTGCAAATAATTCTTCAGTCGCTTCGCACCCACTGCAGGATCAAGTCGCAGCTCAAGCGTCGAGTCTTGCGTGGTTACCCCGACCGGACACTTCCCGGTATGGCAGTGGTGACAAAAACCCGGAGCCGTGCCTAATTCACTGTATTCTTTGAGCGCCGATATATGCTGCCCATTTGACACATAAGTATCGCTATTGCAGCCCAATGCGATGAGAACTCCTTGGCCCATTGCGACGGCATCGGCGCCCATGGCCAATGCCTTGGCAACATCGGCACCACTTCGGATGCCACCGGAAATCACCAACTGCACTGTACCGCGCATATTTAAATCATCTAAGGCGTCTACCGCCTGTCGCAATGCGGCAAGTGTTGGTATCCCCACATGCTCAATAAATACGCTTTGAGTTGCCGCGGTACCTCCTTGCATACCATCGACGACCACCACGTCTGCGCCCGCGTGAATCGCCAGCTTTACGTCATTAAATACTCGGGTAGCACCCACTTTAACGTAGATTGGTATCCGCCAATCCGTAATCTCGCGCAACTCTTTAATCTTGATTACCAGATCATCAGGCCCAGTCCAATCAGGATGACGCGACGCAGAACGCTGATCGACTCCTTCGGGCAAAGTACGCATACGCGCCACTCGTGGATTGACCTTCTGCCCCAATAACATACCACCGCCGCCCGGTTTAGCCCCTTGACCTATAACTATTTCTATAGCGTCAGCACGCCGCACGTCATCCGGATTAAAACCGTAGCGCGATGGCAAACATTGATACACCAAGGTCTTCGAGGAGTTACGCTCCTCCGACGTCATGCCGCCATCACCCGTAGTCGTCGAGGTACCCAATTCCGTCGCGGCACGACCCAGCGCATCTTTTACGCGCGCCGATAAGGCGCCGAAACTCATACCCGCAATGGTAACGGGGATCGCGAGCTCAATGGGGTGAGAAGCAAATCGAGTCCCCAATACTGTCTTGGTCGAACATCGTTCACGATATCCTTCTAGTGGATAACGTGACAAGGAAGCAGCGAGAAATAGTAAATCATCAAAATTTGGAACACGACGTTTAGCGCCTAGCCCGCGTATTTCATACAAGCCACTCGCAGCGGCGCGCTGTATGTAATCGATCGTAAGCCGATCAAAACCTGCTGACTCCTCCATTTTCGGGTGTGTCATCGGATCAATACTCCTGATTGGCATCCGCGTGCCAGTGATACAGATTTTTAGACGACGCTATGCGCTGAAATTCTGCGGGTTCATGCGCCAAACCCGCGCTTGCTAGCAATTGTTTTACGATGTCGCGATCCGCCTCTGTCATAGGTTCAAAGCGCGCGTCCGCGCCCAACGACCGCACCCTGCCACGCACATAAATAACCGCCTCATATAGCGAATCACCCAAGGCGTCCTCTGCATCACCGCAAATAACTATCCGTCCCGCTTGCGCCATAAAAGCCGAAAAACTACCAACACTTCCGCCCACTACGATATCCGCCCCTTTTAAGCTAATACCGCAGCGCAAAGAAGCATCGCCATCGATAACCAACAATCCCCCGTGTGCCGAAGCGCCCGCGGCTGTTGACGCGAAACCTTTCACATGAACCCGGCCCGACATCATGTTTTCAGCGACTCCAGGACCTGCATTTCCTTCAATAGTCACTGTCGCAAATTTGTTCATTCCGGCCGCGTAGTAGCCAACGTGTCCACATATCGTGACGTCCAATTCGCTATTCAAACCACAGGCAATCGAATGTGCTCCATTAGGATTACGTACTCGAATCTGGCAGTGAGACTTAACGGCACTATGTAAAAATTGGTTAAGTTCGCGCAAACTGTCCTTTTCAAGGTCAAACTCTCGCGTTTCCGGCGTACCAATCGGCTTCAAATTCGCCATGAATATATTTCCTCTGGCTTAGGCTCGAATAAATTAGCATGTGCAATGTCAGGCAAATGAGCCAGCGAACGAAATTCCGAGGCAATCGCGACATACTCGTCAGTTTCGGCGACAACCGCCGGTTTGCATGCAAAGGCGTCGCGCACAATTAGCAACTCTTGGTCGGTTCCCATTAAAAAAGTAAAGAAACCGTCGAGCTCACTGAATCCACGCTGCACCGCCGTTTCAAGACTGTCTCCCTCGCGTAGCCGCCATTCAAAAAAACGACATGCAGCCTCGGTGTCATTGTCAGTCTCGAAATAAATTCCTAACGGCTCAAGCTTCTTGCGCACCAGATGTGGATTGGACAACGAACCATTGTGCACCAAGCAGAAGTCTCGGCCAGCCGTAAACGGATGCGCATGTGCCGGTGTCACGGCGGACTCCGTTGCCATACGCGTATGCCCCACCAAGTGCGAACCGCGGAGAGTTTTAAACTGATACCTCTCGGCTATTTCAGCTGGGGTGCCTACATCCTTATAAAGCGCGATAGACTGCCCTACTGAGAGCACGGCGATCGGCTCTCTTTGATGGGCAAACCACGTGACTAAGGAATCTGGATCAACGCCACTGATTAGCACCGCTTGATTTCCAAGCGGCGAAATCTCGTGAATACCGTCAAAGTTTTTCGAGAGACGCTGCAACAATTCCGACCAATCCATGGCATGCTCACCACTGTATAGACTGAACTTATGCGATGACGCCTCCAATGGAGGGCTATATACCGCCAAACCCGCCGAGGACGGACCACGCTCCGTCATACCCACTAACATAGGCACCATTAGTGCGCCTAATTGGTCACGCATATTTGGCTTTTTTATCAACAGACCGACAATGCCACACATAAAGCCGACTCCTGAAAATCGTCTAAAAAAACTCAAGGTAACGACGTGACTCCCAATCCGACACATGACGAGAATACTCAGTCCATTCCATACGTTTTAGCTTAATAAACTCGCTGGCTAGCCCAACACCTAGACCCTCACGAATCACGACGTCAGCTTCCAAAGCGTTGATCGCCTCATACAATGATTGCGGCAATACTTTGATACCGCTTTGCCGAAGTTGCTCAACTGACAACTCGTACAAATTGATATTTTGGGGTGGACCAGGATCAAGCTTTTGATCAATACCATCCAATCCCGCAGCAATTAAGGCTGCGGAAACTAGGTATGGATTGCAACCAGAGTCGGGCAGTCGGACCTCGAGCCGCCCATGCGGTACACGCACACACGCGGTTCGATTATTATCACCATAAGTAATGTAGGCGGGTGCCCAAGTCGCCCCAGAGAGTGATCGACCCACTACTAAGCGTTTGTAAGAGTTTACGGTAGGTGCAGCGATGGCACAAAACGCACTCGCATGCCGCAAGATGCCGCCCAAGAAATGGTAAGCAGTTTGCGAAAGCCCCATTCCTGATTTGTCGGTTGCATCATAAAAAACATTTTTCTGGGTGGCAGAGCCCAACGACACGTGAAAGTGTGCGCCACTGCCGGTGCGATTGGAAAATGGTTTTGGCATGAATGTCGCGATCATGCCATGTTTGTGCGCTATCTCACTGGCCGCCATTTTGACGAAGGTAAAATTATCGGCCGACTTCAATGCATCCGCATAGGTGAAGTTAACTTCAAATTGACCGTTACCGTCTTCGTGATCGATTTGGTATACATCGATTCCGACAGAGCGAAGCGCACCGACCATTTCATCCAGCATTTCTCGCGTTCGATACAACCCCTTATAGTCATAGCAAGGCTTATCAAGCGTATCGGTCACATCCGCCGCACCCAGGCTGCCGTCCGCCCGTCGCGCTAGCAACATGAACTCGGGCTCAATGCCTGTATACATCGTAAGCCCACGTGCGCTAAGGCGTTCAATCTGGGCTTGCAATGCGACCCTCGAACAAAAAGGATAGGGTTTTTTATTGACCGTACCATTGCAAATTAGCCGTGCATACCCCGGCATCCATGGAATGTTTTGCAATGTCGACAAATCTCCGACTGCCATGTAGTCGGGACCCTCAGGTCCCATACCAAAACCCCACAATGCGAAACCGGCAAAGCCAGCGCCATCAGTGAGCACCATTTCAAGATGCTCAATTGGGACGGCCTTGGCCTTGGCAGATCCGTGAATATCGACGAACTGAGCCAATATATAGCGAGTCTTATGCTCTGCAAAAAATCTCAGCGCTTGTTCTTTATTCATACCGCGTCGCCCCTATTCAAACCACCGTGCTCAACTACTATTTGTCCTAATTCATCTAAAATGTACTGGCTGTAAGTCGGATCACACCAAATTCTATAGCGCCGTCCTTCGCGCATTTCTTGTGGCAATATCAGCACTGCAACACCCATCATCAGCGTCATGATTACCGGACTGGCCGCAAGCACGAGAGCCTCAAAATTCACGCTACAAACCTGCGTAAGAACTTCATGAACATCTTTTCCACTAATCGAAAACCCAAAGTCTTGCCTTAAAATCGGATAAACACCTGCGCGTTTTACAGTGTTCGAAGCCACCCGTGTCAATATTTCAGTGCCGACTGCACCTTCAATGAAAAATTCTGATGCACCCAATTGTGCAACAGTTACCTCCTCTACATCATTGCCCGAGATCACCCAGCTATTGGGCCTGGTCGGTAACATGAAGCCTTGAAAACTCAGCCACTCAGCAGCTCGCGGACCTTTGAATCCGCGACACTCGCGTCTATCCAGCACTTGTAACACCAAATTATTGGCGATATTGTCGTTCAAGCACCCACTACCTGTTTTTGCCGAGTATTTTTTGGATCATAAAACGGTAAAGAAGCAATGCGCGCCGCCTGTAACTTACCGGAGTCCGTGCGGATATAAACGTCGCGACCAGGAGCCCCACCCCTGCGACTAACGAAATCTGGCGTTAACATGGCAAAACCAATCCACTTCTGCACGGTGGCCGAATAGTACGCACTGGTTACGCGACCTGCGATATTCACCCCGTCGATCACAAGATGACTCTCTTTCACCAGAATGTTTCGATCTAGTTCATCCCACTCAATTCCAACAAGTTTTTGTCGTGGACCCCGCTTTTCAAGAATTCGTAGACTACGTTGTCCTACGAAAAACGGCTTGCGCATATTCACTGCCCACATCGCATTGGCTTCGTATGGATCGGTCAGGCCATCTGTATCCTGACTCACTATGAAATGACCTTTTTCTAGGCGCAGTACCCGTTGTGCCTCCACACCGAACGGACGCAATCCACGATCTTTACCGGCGCTCGTAAGGGCTTTCCAAACTAGGACAGCGTCACTCGCCGCAACATGGATTTCGTAGGCCAACTCGCCCACGAACCCAACTCGCATTAAACGCGCAGCGACATCGCAAAGCCGCGCCTGTCTGACCCCTAAAAAAGGAAACTCGGATTCAGCAAGGTTAATGTCAAGCAAAGTCTGTAGAATTTCACGACTTAAAGGACCCGCAAAATTAAATGCGGCCATATGCCCTGTAAGATTCATTAACGAACACTCAAGGCCCCAAAGCGCATTGAGGCGCAGCAATTCGCGAAACACCGAAGTGGAACCACTGGTAGTGGTCGTGAAGTAGAATAAATCCGTATCAAGTCGGGCGACCACCCCATCATCCATAATCACGCCGGACTCATCGAGCATCAAGCCATAGCGCGTCATACCAACGCTAAGATTCGAGAAATTGCCTGTGTATACCCGATCTAAAAATTCACCCGCGTTTGGACCATAAATTTCGATCTTGCCTAGGGTACCAACATCTATGAGTCCTACCGCATGTCGCACCGCGCGCACTTCGGCCTCGATACTTGCGGCTCGACTCTCACCGCTGACTTCATAATATTCCGGGCGCCGCCAATTTGCTGCAGGCATCCAAATCGCCCCGAGCGCCCCATGCACGGCATCAGCCGGCGTACGCCTAAAGGGGTGGAATCCACGTCCTGCAAGCAACTTTAAAGGAACGGGGTGGTACATAGGGCGGGCGGTGGTCATACCAAGTGCTGCGACACTCATTGATCGGGCTCGCGCCAAAATTCGCAACGCGTTCATATTAGAATGTTTACCTTGTGAAGGTCCCATTCCAACGGTAGTGTAGCGTTTCAAAAGTTCGCTGGAATCAAATCCTTCCTGGATCGCATTCTGCAAATCTTTAACTTGAATATCCTCGTCAAAATCTACGAAATTTTTTGCGTCCGGATGCTCTACAATGGGATAGGGGTGAGAAGGGCACCGGGTACTACGCGCCACCTGTGAGCCCGATGCTTCTCCAAATCCCGCATAAGCCGCGGCGTCGGTTCCAGCTCGATGACCATCGTCGACGCGATAATTAAATTCAAATACTCCATTGAGTCGACCCGCAGCGAATACACCCGCCGGCAGTTGCTTGGGCACAAACTGTTGTATTTCGGGCACAAACACCGTGCTACCGCCCGCTTGTGAGAGAAGCTGACTCGCAGGGGCCCAACCCACGCTCATTAGCAAACAATCACATTCTATGCGTTTCGCCGCCCGTATATTAATGGTGCCATGTGAATCGATGGGTACATAGTCGATTGCTTCAAGCAGCCCGTTCGAGGCCGCGATTGCCTGATATGGCGCTGCGGCTGTCAATATTTTGATGCCGAGATCTGTACATCGCCGAGCGACTTCCAGGTCTTCCAATGAGTATTGAAAGGTGGAACGCAATTCGAGAATCGCCACAACCTGCAACGAGTCAGCAGCTAGCGCTAAACATGCCTCATAAGCCTCGCGATTCGCAGCAACCATAACAATGGTACGTCCCGGCGCGATGCGATAACAGGCTAGCAAACGAAGAGCCGCTGAAGCGAGCATCACGCCTGGCAAATCGTTGTTACGAAACACTGCGGGCTGTTCAATCACCCCGGTTGCAAACACCACTGCCTTGGCGCGCATTTTTGTCATTCGTAGCGGCTCAGCAAGTGCCAGCCAGTGATCCGCGTAATATCCTGCAGCCACAGTTGAAGGATAAGGTGCAATATTTTCAGATTGCCTTACGGCCTGCAGCAACGCTTTTAATGCAGGATTCGGCGCTCGGAGGGGTGTAATACCTCCGCCTTGCAATGACTCGTCCACAAGAGCTACGCGTGCGCCCGCGGCGGCGGCGGCGAGTGCTGCCGCTAGACCACTAGCTCCGGCACCGACGACCAACACGTCGCAAAAAGCATAGCGCTTTGCGGTCAATTTCCGTGGTGCGTCGAGCGACACGCGGCCTAACCCGGTCAAGGCTCGAAACATTCGCTCCCAACGTGGAAAAAGGCGTTTGGAATGAAAAGCTTTATAATAAAAGCCAACCGGTAAAAAGCTACTCAAACGGTCCAATATCCGCGCCTTATCCTGGCGTAAGCCGCCAAAAGTATTAATAGCCGACACGCGCATGCCGGTGCGAACGAGCGTTACGTCACCGCGAACATTGGGAATGCCCCCCACTTGAAATAGCGTATTGCTGTCATGATTGTTGAACGACAATAGGCTGCGGGGCCGATGGTATTTGAATCCTCTACCGAGAAACGGTAGCCCCGCTGCGAGCAAGGCTGACGATATAGTATCGCCTTCATATCCTTGACACTCGCTGCCTTCAAAGAAAAAATGTACAACCTTTGATCGATCGATCCATTCATCCGGATGAGGAGCAAGGCGGTACATCATTGAGAATCCACCCGACTAAATCCGCTTCGTGCAGCCTCAGCTGGATAGGTCGCAACAACTACATCAGTCGCGGTATCCCGTAGCACAATAAACCAAAAGCCAGAGGGAGTGTGACACCACCACTCATATTTTCTACCCGGCGATCCGGAACGATTAAATACATAATTGGCCCATTCTGTATCACTACAGGCATCGGGATCGGGACTCACGCGCACTTCACCTCCGTACGCGAATTCCGTCACCGGGCGAGGTCCATTGAGGGGACAAACCAACAGTTTCATGCGTTCATACTTTAATGACCCACCGAGGCCGCACCTTTTTCACCGGTGAGCTGGTAACGCGCAAATCGATCTATTGAAAACCCTTCAATCAGATCATGATTTCGCCCCGTCGCTACCGTATGACTCATGGTCTTGCCACATACTGGCGTTGCCTTGAAACCCCAAGTGCCCCATCCAGCATCAATATAGAAACCTTGCAGCGGCGTGACGCCCATAATTGGGGCGAAATCCGGAGTCATATCGGCAAGCCCAGCCCATTGTCGATTGACTTTTATCTCGCTGAGAAATGGAAACATGTCGAGCATGTGCGCAGCAAGATTTTCAGCGAAATCTAGGGTTGAACGGGTATTGTGCAATTCATAAGGATCGAGCGATGCGCCCATTACAAGCTCACCTCGTGCAGTCTGAGACACATAGACATGCAAGGAACCGGAAACAATAATGGGATCAAGCCAGGCCTTGATAGGCTCAGAGACCATAGCTTGCAGGGGATGAACATAAATTGGCGTGCTTAAACCCACCATATCGAGTATTCGCGGAGTGAATCCCGCGACTGCGCACAGCACACGCGAAGTTGCAATAAACCCACGTGACGTTTCAACACCAACCACCCTATCCGCTTCGATGCGAATACCGGTGACCTCAGTCTGTTGATGAATTTCCACACCCCGCCTATCGGCTCCTCTGCCATATCCCCAAGCCACAGCATCATGGCGTGCAATGGCCCCAGGCGCGTGGAACAAAGCGCCCAAAATCGGAGAGTGTCCACCGCAGCTAAGGTCAATGCTAGGAATTGCGCGTTTAACAAAGTCAGCATCTACGGCTTCCGAACGTATGCCGAAGTGCTTATTGACCTCGGCACGCCAGCGCATAGTACGCATCGCTGAATCCGTGTGTGCAAGCGTGAAATGGCCACGCGTTGAATAGAACAAATTTAAGTCAAAATCTTCAGCCAAATCTTGCCACAAGCGCACGCTCTCATCATAAAACTTAACTCCCTCTGGTGTTAAGTAGTTAGAACGAATGATAGTGGTATTACGGCCGGTATTGCCACCACCGAGATACCCTTTATCCAATACCGCAACATTATGAATCCCATGGTCACGCGCCAGATAGTAAGCCGCAGCCAGCCCATGACCACCCGCGCCAATAATCACGACGTCGTAACCTGACTTCAGAGTGTCATGACGAGTAAACATCCGCGGTTCCGGGTGTTTCCTCGACATTGCAAACCGTAACAAACGATAGGGCATAAGGCCTTAATTTAAAAACTCAAGTGTGCGAATATAAGCACGAAATTTAACTGTGGAGCAAACTGAATTGCGTATTGTGCAATGGCTACATTAAACCGTAAAACTCGATCTATCACTCAAAAACGCAATTTAAGGCCCATTTTGCGTGGAGCAGCCCCTATTTTGGAGCGCGCTGCAAGCCCGGCCCTCGATCTTGGACGCACGGCACGCCGATTGCGCGAGAGCCAGAACCTGACACTTAACGACGTGGCGCATCGAGCTGACATCAGCAGCGCGATGCTAAGTCGACTGGAGACCGGCCAAGTCTCTCCTAGCCTTGAGACCATAGTTGCGTTAGCCGCCGCGCTTGGCATCACTGCGGCGATGCTCATGCAGCGCGTGGGCACCGATGATGGCGGTGCTCAATTAATTCGTGCCGGTGAAGGCTTAGAGACTGTACGTAGCGGGACGCGACGCGGCCATACCTATCATTTACTGGCCGCGCAACGGGGTCCACGTAAGATATTTGAGCCTTTTTTGGTGACTTTTAACGATCGCAGCGAAGTGTTCCCAGGCTTTCAGCACCCCGGCATTGAGTTTATCCACATGCTCTCAGGCATTATTCATTACCGGCATGGCCGCCATACATATGTACTGCGGCCCGGAGACACGTTAACCTTTCGCGGTGAGGTTGCTCACGGACCTGAACGTCTGGAAAAAGTACCCATTAAAATGCTATCGCTGATCATTTATGCGAACAACGAGGATTAAGCAGATGAAGACCCTTGCATGGCTAATTGGATTGGTAACAGCCACCGCTTTAATATCGGTTTCTGCGCGCGCAACTCCGCCAACGCCGGGTGCAGTTGATACCGCTCGACTCCAGGCGGCCGGTACTGAACCACAAAACTGGTTCACCGGCGGTCGCGATCAAGAAGGTAGTTATTTCTCACCCCTTAAGTCCATTGATACGGGCAATATCGCGAAGCTGGGTTTTGCGTGGGATTACGACCTGGGAAGTCCACAGCGTGGCCAGGAAGCAACGCCCATAGTCATTGACGGCGTTATGTATACCTCCGGCACTTGGGGCTATGTATATTCCGTCGACGCGGCAACCGGCCATGAATTATGGCGCTACGACCCCAAGGCTACCCAATTGGCGGCGCGAAATCCTTGCTGCGATCTAGTCAATCGTGGCGTCGCAGTCTGGAAAGGCCGCGTCTATGTGGCGGCGGTGGATGGCAAGTTACACGCCATAAATGCGGCGACCGGTCATAAAATTTGGGAAGTGGACACTATTACTGACCATTCACTGCCCTATTCCAGTACCGGCGCGCCCCAGGTGGCGGGAAATGTAGTAGTCATCGGCAATAGCGGCTCCGACATGGGTCGTGGCGGTGTACGCGGTTATGTCGCGGCCTACGACCTTGAAACCGGCGCGTTTAAGTGGCGCTTCTATACAGTTCCACCCGCTGTAGGCCAGCCTTTCGAGAATCCAGAACTCGCGGCGGCTGCCAAGACTTGGGATACCCATCGAAATGCCGTGTACCAAGGCGGCGGCACCGCCTGGGACGGATTTTCATATGATCCGGATTTGGATCTCGTTTATTTTGGTACAGCCAACGCTGCGCCCTATGATTTAAGGCAATTGGGCGCTGCGAAATTGGATGCGCTATACACTGCCTCTATCATAGCCTTACACGCGAAAACGGGCCGGATGGCGTGGTATTACCAAACCACACCGCGCGACAGTTGGGATTTTGATGCCGTTCAAAAAATGATTCTTGCGCAAATCACCGTTAACGGCAAACGCGAACCCGTCATTATGCAGGCGTCAAAGAACGGCTTTTTCTACGTTCTCAATCGTAAAACTGGCAAGCTGCTGTCCGCCAATAACTATACCTTTGTAAACTGGGCCTCCGGTGTTGATATGAAAACCGGTCGGCCAAATCTAACTACACAAGCTGATTGGTACTCATCACCCAAAAACATCTATCCATCCTGGGCCGGTGGACACACCTGGAATCCAATGTCGTATAGCCCGCTAACAAAGCTGGTTTACATTCCGGCTCTCGACGTTTCTAGCGTTTGGATTGACATGCTACATAACGG
>JAYVYN010000082.1:0-6423 GCA_043784265.1 Gammaproteobacteria bacterium
TCCCAATCAAGTAGGAACCCTGATGAATATTAAGAACCATCGGAAGGTCAGCGGTTTTTCCGGCAATGAGATTTATTGCCTCGAGAAACTTGGCTTCAATGCCGGTCAATTGTGCCTCGGTAATAATGTTTTGGCCCTAGGCCTATTCAAAGGAATTGGAGTCGGGCTTTCCAACTTAGCCGGCGGCGAAATCGAAGAAATTACTAAGCTAGTTCACGATGGCCGAAAAAATGCTTTCGCTCGCATGATGGAGGAAGCACGCAGTGTGGCGGGCGGTATCGGTATAGCTGGGGTGTCGTTCGACTTAATTAACCATGGTGGTAACCTCGAATTTATCGCGCTGGGATCAACTGTCCGTCAACCAAATGCGGCCGTTTCCGCTGGCATCAATTCCACAAACCTATCATTTTCCACCTCAGCCAATGCGCAAGCTCTGTATTGCCAAATTGACGCAGGCTTTACACCGCACCGATTTGTTTTTGGTAATGTGGCGTATTCAATTGGAGTGGGCGGTAATATAAAAGGCGCCTTTCGTGGTTTGAAGCGCGGCGAAGTTCCGCAATATACACAGATTTTTGATCGCACTCGGCATCTTGCGCTGGAACGAATTAAGACCGAAGCCAAGGCAGCAAACGCCAACGCTGTCATCGGAATCGAAACCACCATCATGCCGTTTTTAGGTACGCAAGAAATGATCATGACCGGGACGGCCTCCCATCATCCCGCCTTAAACGAATATCTTGATGACCCAGTCACCAGTGACATGACCAATGAGGAACTCTGGAATTTGGTCAATATTGGATACCTGCCCATACGACTTGTCATGGGTGTTTCAGTCTATTCTTTAGGGCTAGCCTCAGGTATTGCAGCATCATTTAAGAGTCTCGTGGGCGGGCAAATCGACAGCCTGACTGAATTATTGTACGAAGCGCGGGAAAAAGCACTGGAGCGCGTTGAACGAGACGCTGAAGCCTGTGGCGCAGACGAAGTCGTCGGGGTTAAGACGCGAGTCTATAATCTGGGGGGTGGTCTGGTCGAGTTCATGGTGATCGGCACGGCGGTCAAGAAAATAGCCGGTACCACTACGCTACGTGACGCGCTCCCGCCTCAGGCAATTATCCAAGATCGAGAAACCTTTGTAGATGATACGCAAGGGGGTAACACGGCGCTCGATAAGTCCCGAATGGCAGCCGCTACAAAAACACAAAAGGGGCCACTTTCCCTTGTGGTCACGATTATTTTTGTGGTGTTCTATATTTTTCTGCTGTGGAGAAAGCAGCATTGACTAATGATCTATCGTCCAAGAAACTGGGTCTGTTGTGGCTCATACTTGCGTCGTGCATAGGCTTTATTTTTGCAGCAGGTCTTGCGCCACTGGCTCAGCTTGTTCCCTGGACGGTAGAAAAAAGACTGGCGGATGCACTTTCGTTGAGTCTTTCTAACGGCGCATGTCGCCTAAATTCACAAGCCAGTGAATTGCAACAGCGTTTAGTGCGACGTATTTATCCAATCAATACTGGCGATTCAGCCTTCGCTATTGATCTTGAGATTGTTCATGACTCAAGTATTAACGCCTACGCGACTTTAGGAGGGAAACTTAAACTTAACTCAGGCTTGCTGACCCAAGCCGCATCACCCGACGAGATTGCCGGTGTGCTTGCACATGAAATTGGCCATGTGCAGCATCGACACATTCTCGAAGGTACGCTGGTGCATTTATTCACCG
This sequence comes from Gammaproteobacteria bacterium, assembly GCA_043784265.1. GTDB lineage: Bacteria > Pseudomonadota > Gammaproteobacteria > Steroidobacterales > Steroidobacteraceae > Bog-1198. Next base: position 1,727 of record JAYVYN010000082.1, read on the forward strand.
CTGCGGGAGTTAGTATTATATTTGGCGGGCAATCGGCTAGCGCCAATTGGGCGCAATATTTTTTGAATATGAATTTTACCCGTGCTCAAGAGACGCAAGCCGATGCAGCAGGGCTTAAACGTTTACAAAATGCGCATGTTGACAATCGAGCGTACCAACATTTTTTTGCAAGAATGGAAAAATTAGGAGCGGTACCCGCTTTTCTATCGGATCATCCGAGCAACGACCAGCGGTCGGAGATGATCGCGAAATTTGCTAATCAGCAAACGACCCCTATCATGACCCCAGACGAATGGATGGTACTCAAGAATTCCTGCTCCGGCCCGCGGGTAACATCCTTACTTACCAATACAAAAACTTCCGAAAATCTCGCCCAATAAATCATCGCTGGTAAATTCACCGGTAATTTCTCCCAGTGCACGCTGCGCTAGCCGCAAGTCCTCGGCAAATAATTCAAATGCTCCGGAGTTGCTTAATACACTGGCGGCATTAACGCTCAGATCTCGGGCACGGCGTAGCGCATCTAAGTGGCGTCGGCGCGAGACAAACAGGCCCGCTTCAGGTTCCTTAAACCCCGCCACAGATTTCAAATGAGCACGCAGTAGCTCCACGCCCTCGCCACTTCTCGCGCTTACATAGACACGCGGTGGCGTAAGGTTTGTCTCCACACGGGCACTCCCGCCAATTAAATCGATCTTATTAAACACAAAACTTACCGGCACGCCCGGCGGCAGTAGCGCAAGTTCCGAATCTAATGGCGGCAAATCTTGGACATGGGCAAGGCTTGCATCCACAATATACAGCACCCTATCCGCCCGAGTCATTTCGCTGCGCGCGCGGCGAATACCTTCCGCTTCGACCTGATCGACCGCAGTGCGTAGGCCGGCTGTATCGACAATATGTAACGGCAGTCCGTCCAGGTTGATTTGTTGCCGCAACAAATCGCGGGTGGTCCCCGGCGTGTCCGTCACGATGGCGACCTCCTCCCCCGCCAATTTATTTAATAAACTGGACTTACCGGCATTCGGTTTGCCCGCAATCACAACGTGTAATCCATCACGCAACAGTGATCCTTGCTGCGCCGCCAGCAGCAGCGAGTCGAAATCCGTATGCAATTGAGTAATTCTGTGCATGACTTCGGGGTTGGCGAGAAAATCGATTTCTTCGTCGGGGAAATCAATAGCGGCTTCTACCTGGATACGTAATGCGACGAGTTGCGCGTCAAGCGCTTGAACCCGCGTGGAGAATTCTCCCTGCAGTGAGCGCACCGCGGCTTTTGCGGCAGCAGCGGAGCCCGCTTCTATCAAATCCGCGACCGCTTCGGCCTGACTTAAATCAATCTTCCCGTTTAGGAATGCCCGCTCAGTAAATTCACCAGGCTTCGCCATTCGTGCGCCAAGCTCTAAAAGGCGGCGCAGTACCAGATCGAGTACTTGGATACCGCCATGCCCTTGCAGCTCCAATACAGGCTCACCGGTAAACGAATTCGGCGCTGGGAAATACAGCGCTATTCCTTGATCAAGACTTTGACCGTTAGCATCGAGGAAAGGCGCGAGTTTGGCAGTGCGCGGCAATGGCAGTTCGCCTAGCACCGCCACCGCTAAGCGGGGGACTTCAGCCCCCGATACTCTAATGACCCCTACCGCTCCACGACCTGCGGCACTCGCAACGGCAGCGATAGTATCCGGCGGGGTCACGTCAGTTGCGTATTTTGGCCGCAGCGGCGGCAGCTTCTACCACTTGGTTGACTCGCCATTGCTGCAGTATGGATAGAACTGTATTGGTTAACCAATATAGGACTAGGCCTGAGGGGAACCACGCCATCATGACGGTCATCACCACAGGCATGAATTGCATGATCTTGGCCTGCATAGGATCGGGTGGCGCAGGATTCAATTTGAATTGCGCAAACATGGCGGCGCCCATGAAGAACGGCAGAATAAAATATGGATCGCGCGAAGATAGGTCATTCACCCACAGCATAAAAGGTGCTTGGCGCATTTCCACGCTCTCCAGCAATACCCAGTAGAAGGAAATAAAGAAAGGTATTTGGACCACCATGGGCAAGCAACCCGCTAACGGATTTATTTTCTCTTTCTTATAAAGATCCATCATGGCGCGACCAAGTTTCTCGCGATCGTCTTTATAGGTTTCTTGAATTTGCTTCATGCGCGGAGCGACGGCGCGCATCTTCGCCATGGATCGACCACTGGCTTGGCTCAAAGGATAGAACGCCAACTTAATCAGCGCGGTCACAATAATGATGGCCCAACCCCAATTGCCGATTAGACCATGCACCCAATGCAACAGCGTGAACAGCGGCTTTGCTAAAACCGTCAGCTTGCCGTAGTCCACCGTTCGATCAAGATCAGGGCCGGTCGCGGAAAGTTGCGCTTGTAGCTTGGGCCCTATAAACAGTTTCTCTTGAAATTGCGCCTTAGCACCAGCCGCGACCTCCGTAATGGGTCCCGTGGCACTTAATAGATATTCAGACCCCTGAACTTGAAGTAAATATTTAAATGGTTGGTTGGATGCGGGCACAATGGCAGCGACAAAATGATGTTGCAAAGATGCGAGCCAACCATTAGTCACTATTTGGGAATATTTGCTGTCTTCATCATTATCGACTTTTAAATCGCGACTTTTGCTGCCATCCGAGATCGCGGGCCCTTTAAAGGAATATGTTTCTACATCGAAATAAGAACGTTTGGCCGGCTCCCAATGGCGCAAGAACTGCGAATAAGCGGCTAATTTTCGAACGGTGGTGCCGTCATTGCGCACGTCATAAATCAAATTGATTGCGTATGATCCGCGAGTAAACACAAAAGTCTTGGTGACGACAAGCCCTGCTCCGTCGGTCCAAGTCAGCGGCACATGAACTTCCTGCAGTCCTGGGTTTAGCGTGTAACTGGGGGCCGCCGCGCTCCAGGTCACTAAATGAGTGGGTGCCGTCGCCGCATCTCCACTGATCAACCCGGTCTGCAATAGATATGTTGCAGCCGCATCTCCGTGATTCAGCAAGCGCACCGGGATATTGGGCGCATCTTTGCGCAAGGGGTATTGCAATAGGTCGGCTTGATCTAACTCACCGCCTTGTAAATTAATCGAAACCTGTAGTACATCAGTGCGTACTTGAAGATGCGTAGCGGGTGCGATGATCGCTGGCGTACTGGCGGGAGCTGAGGTACTTGCCGGGGCCACGCCACTGGCTGCGGTGGCATCAGGTTTAGTGACTGCGAGCGTCGCGGACGGAACAGTTGCGCCCAAGGGAGTTGTCGTGGATAAGGGCGCGGCCGTTGAGAAAGCGGTGGTACTTGTTGTGGTCGCAATAGTCGCAGTGCTAGCCGTGTCGCTGGCTTTCGGTACGGAATTACCAAGTACATTAGTAGACTGTGCGTTCGCTGTGGTGAGCGACACCGGCGTCGACGGATAGTCATGCATCCACGCTTCATAGTTATAGAAAAGCGCAACACCGAGAGCTACCCACAGAATCATACGAATATTAGGCATTGAAAGGTCTCTTGTCCGGTACGGGGTCGTAACCGCCGCGATTAAAAGGATGACAGCGCAATAGGCGTCGTATTCCGAGAAGCGTTCCAACTACGGCACCATGACGTTCTATGGCGGTGTGTGCGTAACAGGAGCAGCTAGGATAGAAGCGACAACGAGGACCTAGTAGGGGACTAATAACTAATTGATAGCCTCGAATGATCCAAATTAATATTTGTCGCATGTTACTGCCAGCGCTTGGCAATCGCTTGCCAATGTTTTTCTAAACTTGCATAAAGTTCGGCGGTGGTGGCTGTGCGAGCGCCATCACGCGCTGACACGGAAACGTCCACCGACGGGAGCTTATGCTGATTCATACGGAAAGATTCGCGGGTAAGGCGTTTGATACGGTTACGAGCCACTGCGGTACCAAAAGTGCGTGTCGCAATGCTCAGCCCTAAACGCGGGTGAGTCTCGTGGTTTGCGAGTACTGAAAGGCTAAAAAGGGCATCGCTGAATCTTTTTCCGGCCTGCCGAACCGCTCTAAACTCTGCCGGCTGGTGTAAACGCTTGTACGGCTCGAAATTAAATTTCAGGACGGAGGTTAAGGACAGAGTCGCTTACGGCCCTTGGCGCGTCGACGAGCGAGTAGCCGACGACCACTCTTGGTAGCCATACGTGCGCGAAAGCCGTGGGTTCGGGCGCGATGCAGATTACTTGGATTAAATGTACGTTTCATAGCCAACAGGTACTGCGGAAAGGCGGCAAGGGTACTGAGCGGATACGTCGGTGTCAATAGACGCATCCCCTAGTTGGAGCTAGACTCGCTGCCCTTTTCAGTAAAAGCCTGTTGGCTGCATTAATTTCTAAAACTTCAAGGAGGGCGCTCTAGATGGAGTCGCTATGGAATCGCTGTCTGCGTGTGCTCGAGAGCGAACTCCCGGAGCAGCATTTCAATACCTGGATCAGGCCACTGCAAGCTATTGAGCTTAATGGTGAATTACGCTTATTGGCGCCTAACCGGTACGTCATCGAGTGGCTAGGGCAAAATTCGCTGCCACGCATGAAGGAGCTCATCCGAGCCTTCGCCGAGGGAGAGGCGCCTGAATTAGTGCTGGATGTAGGCAGCCGCGCGGGTACTGCGCCAGCCCCGGTGGGAGCGGTTGCTAGCGGTAATGCGGCCAATCTTAAGCCGCGTGTCTTGTTAC
>JAYVYN010000083.1:0-10215 GCA_043784265.1 Gammaproteobacteria bacterium
TATTGTGTGTCATAACGTGTAGGGGAAGGACAATGAATTCCAGAGTTATTTCGATCATGTCGTTCGGCGTCCTCTTGGGTGCTGGAGCAGTCTACGGACAAAACGCCGGTGGCGGTGGGGATTTACCCCCCAATCCAAAGGCTGGCGAGTGCTATGCTCGAATTGTTACGCCAGCTAAATTCTCTGATAAAACTGAAAAAGTTGTAGTTAAAGAAGCGTCGCAGAAAGTCCAAGTCATTGCGGCAAAAATCGAAATGGTGGATGAGAAAGTGACTTTGAAAGAAGAGTCCACTCGACTTGAAATTATTCCGGCAGTTTATGAAACGGTCCAGGAAAAAGTCACGATCAAACCTGAAAGTTCCCGTTTGGTTGCGGTTCCGGCTACGTTTAAAACTACCAGCGAGAAAATATTGATAAGTCCCGCTCATACCGAGTGGCACAACGGCACCGCATTAGGCGGCACTAAGGTCCTTAATAGCCGTCGTTCCGATTCCGGCGAATTGCGCTGTCTAGTTGAGGTTCCCGCTGTTTACAAGACGGTAAACAAGACGGTTATAGATCAGGCGGCATCAACCAACGAAGTAAAAATTCCGGCTGAATACCGCATGATTGCCAAACAAGTCATGAAAACACCGCCGACCACTAAGGAAGTTAAAATTCCTGCGGTGTATGGTACGGTCAAGGTAACCAAGGTGGTTAAACCCGCTGAACAAGTTAAGGTCGACATCCCGGCGGTCTACAATACCGTCAGCAAGCGTGAGCTTGTCAGTGAAGAAAAAGTCGACTGGCATCGCGTGGTTTGCGCCGCCAACTTGAACAATAGCAACACTATGGCCTTGCAGAAAGCGCTGCAAACCGCTGGATTCTACAAAGGTCCGATTGACGGTGTTATTGGTTCCGGGACGGTTTCAGCCGCCAATCATTACGCAGCGACTCAAGGTCTACCTTCAGGAACCGACTATATCGCCCACGAAGTGGTTGAGAAGTTGAACCTACAGTTCTAAAGTCTAAAGTCTTAGGTCTAGTATCTAATCTAAAGTCCGGCCTTAAGGAAGGTCGGGCTTTAGTCCCGCGAGCGAAACCATCCGCTTATACTGAGTCGCGGAACTAGAGTCGGCAGCACGGCATGTTCGCGGCCTTCGGTTAGGAAACATACCAAACGTCCAGCAATGGGTTCCACGTCGCGATACCCACCCGACTCAAATAAACGAAGCTCCCCCCCATGACCAGGCTCCCACCGCTCATTTAGGTAAAGCACTAGTGACACCCGACGCTGGTTGCGACGCTGTCCCCGCGGCTGATCAAGGTGGCGGGCGTAGCTTGTTCCGGGCGCATAGCTTGCATAGTGCAGCTCAAGATTCCAAAGACCGAGGTATGCTGCACTGTTGAGTCGCAAACGAAGCCTTTCAAAGGTCTCCAATAGTGCGACCTCAGCAGCAAACTTAGGCTCGGTTATCCAACAAGTGGAATCACCCCGAATTGCAATGTCCCTGTGCAAACTGGCATCCAGGCCTATTTTTGCTTCGCGAAACTCACCCTGCTGACGCCGTTCCTCAGCTGATCGTATCAACGCGTCGACCTGGCTTAAGCTCAAGAACAGGTCGTGAACCGCAACACCCTCGCTGATCAGTACATCGTCAGCAATCAACGAGCACGCTTCGATGGCGATTTCTTGAGTGTTTTTGGAACTTTACGTTTACGCGCTATCTTGTACTTTTTCGGAGCTGGTTCCAGCATGCTGCCGCGGCAACTCTGGGCCCCGCATCGACAGGCAAATACCTCATCGACATTGTCAGCATCATCTGAATCGCGTTGGATCTGATAGTCATAAGCCAACTCTTCCCCAGGTGCAATGGTACGAATCGCCTCTATGTAAATTCGCTTCTGCAAGGTCGTACTTTCGCAATTGGGATCGCACCCGTGGTTAATATAACGCGCCTCATTGCCCCGCACCCCACCGTCTATTACCGTTTTGCTATCAACTGTAAAGAGGAACGTATGATTGTCATTGGCATCTTTATTCTCATAACGAGAATCGGCCTCCGCATGAGTGACTCGATCTCCTAGGTACTCCATGACCGTAGTGCCTTTGCGAATTCGCCGCAACGCGAACACCCCACGACCATGAATCTTAGAGTTTCGGACTTTAAACATGGGCAAACGACTCGCAACTTTCTTCATAATTTCCTGTTAATCTTGCAACTAGCAAGCACTACACAACTAAACGGCGATAGGCGCTTTAATGGCTGCATGACTCTGATAGCCAATAATGTGGAAGTCGTCAAATTGATATTCAAAAAGACTGGCCGGTCGCCTACGAAACTCCAAGCGTGGAAGCGCAAAGGGGGTGCGGCTAAGCTGTAAATCCGCCGGTTCCTGATGATTGAGGTACAGGTGGCAATCTCCCCCCGTCCAAACAAACTCACCGACCTCAAGATCACACTGCTGCGCGACCATATGGGTCAATAAGGCATACGAGGCAATATTAAAAGGCACTCCAAGAAACGCATCAGCGCTACGCTGGTAAAGCTGACAGGAGAGTTTGCCGCCCGCCACGTAAAACTGGAATAAAACATGACAAGGCAACAACGCCATCTGATCCAATTCGCCAACATTCCAGGCGCTAACCACTAATCGACGCGAGTTAGGATTTTGTTTCAGTTGATCGACTATTTGCGCTAGTTGATCAATGCGACGCTGCTCTCCCTGCCAACTGCGCCATTGCTTCCCGTACACCGGACCTAGATTACCGTCGCTATCCGCCCACTCGTCCCAAATAGTCACCGCATGATCGTGCAGGTACTTAACATTTGTGTCACCGCTCAGAAACCACAACAACTCATGGATAATTGAACGCAAATGCAGTTTTTTGGTCGTGACCAATGGAAATCCAGCACCGAGGCTAAAGCGCATTTGATACCCAAACACACTCAATGTACCGGTTCCGGTACGATCATCCTTACGCGCGCCCGCCTTGACTATATGTTGTAAAAAATCGAGATACTGCTGCACTTAAATCTTAAATCCTACTCATGTTGCCGCTGCTAACATTTTGCTGGTAGGCATAAATCATCATACCGGCTCCAATTAGTATCATGGGAACGGTGAGCAGCATACCCATAGTCAACCAATCGCCCACTAAGTAGCCAATATTCGCGTCCGGAAGCCTGACCCATTCCACAGCAAAACGTCCGCATCCATACACCAACAAAAACAATCCGCTCGGGCTAAGTCGCGGTCGGGACTTCGAGGTGAACCACCATAGCACTAGAAATGAGACCAACCCCTCAAGAGTCGCCTCGTACAATTGCGATGGATGCCGTGCAACCAACTCACCCACGGCATTCGGCACGCCAACACCCCAGGGCAAGTCAGTAGGTTTACCCCAAAGTTCGCCATTGATAAAATTACCGCAGCGCACAGCCATAATGCCGATACCCGGCAGGGGTGCCAAAAAATCAAACACGTCAGGGACGCTCTTCAGTTTCACCCGCGCGAAGACCACAGCGGCTGTTACTACACCCAGCAAGCCGCCATGAAATGACATGCCGCCATCCCAAACACGGAATAGGTTCAGCCAGCTCTGTGCAATGACGTCACGTCCGTAAAACAGACACCAACCCAATCGGCCGCCCATAATTACGCCGATGGCGCAATAAAAAATAAGGTCGTCAATATCCAGTGCGTTCCAAGTAGACCCGGCGATTCGTGCACGTCGCTTTGCTAACCACCAGGCCGCCATAAACCCGATCAAATACATAATCCCATACCAATGAATCTGCAATGGGCCAATACCTGCTATGGGGCCAATTGAAATAGCAACGGGATCAATATGTGGAAAAATTAACATCGGTTTTACTGCAGACTACCGGTAACTCGGCAAAAATAGGCCTTCAGATAACGTGTTTCCGCAATAGCGGGATGCACGGGATGATCCGGGGCCTGACCGCCCATTTCCAATATCTGGAGGTGTTTGTCCGCCGCACGCGCGGCCTTGGCAATTGCGTCCTGCAACTCTTCGCCGCTCAAATGATATGAACATGAACAGGTCACCAGAATACCGTCGCTCGCCAAAATTTTCATTGCCAGCTGATTTAGCCGCTTGTAGGCCGCTATGGCCTTCGGAAGGTCCTTCTTACGCTTGGCAAACGCCGGTGGATCTAGGATAACAATATCGAATTGCTTACCCTGCTTTGCCAAGTCCTCCAATACATCAAAGGCGTCGCCCTTGCGCGTCGCCAGAGTGACACCATTCTGTATCGCGTTGGCCTCCGCAAACTCTAGAGCGATCGCAGAGCTATCGATACACAAGACCTCTGCGGCGCCATTTTTACTGGCACGCACCCCCCAGGCTCCGACGTAACTAAATACATCCAACACTCGGGCGCCGGGGCGCAGGTACTTGAGCAAAGCTCTACGATTCGACGCTTGATCAAAGAACCAACCGGTTTTTTGACCCTCTGCTAACGGCACCTCAAATTCCAAGCCATCTTCAACAACCTGCAAGCTGGCAACGAGCTCTCCTAAACCGGGTTCTACATAGCTCGATAGTCCCTCCATCTCGCGGGCCGCACTGTCATTTTTGAACACAATAGTCGTGCAACCCAACACCTTCACCAAAGCCTGTTGAATATTAAGCTTCAAGGCTTCCATTCCTGCGGTACCCATCTGCACCACACAGGTTGATCCGTAACGGTCCACCACTAACCCGGGCAGTCCGTCGGACTCACCGTACACCAATCGATAGTAAGGTTGCGCGTACAGTCGCTCGCGCAAATTGAGAGCGACTTTCAATCGAGCGACCATCCATGTCACATCGGGCAATTTCCAAGTACCCAGCAATCGCGCACAAATTAACGACTGCGGGTTAACGTAGGCCAGCCCCAAGGCGCGATCATTGTGCGCTAAAACCCTTACTAAATCGCCAGCTGTGTATTTGGCCAAGGCTGTTTGCTGGGTATCCACCTCATTGCTAAAGATCCATAAATGGCCCGCATTCAAGCGACGATCTTCATTACGTTTTAAACGCAGAGCGGGTAAATCCGCTACAGCAATAGGATCAGACATAGATGACACTTTCAGACCTAAGAAACAATATTCTAACTTATTTTCCCTTCACGGTTAAGCTCGCTCTGAATGCGTCCCCGCAGCGCGCCATAGCCAAGATCCGAATACTTAGGCGCCAAGACCCAATCAAGCGCCCAAGGCTGGGCGTTTTTCGTGGCCAGTAGTTCGTTCGCATAGCGCGGAAATATATGCGCATGAAGGGCCGGCTCCACGTTACCGAACATCGCGTAATTGATGCGCAGCGCCCCGGTGACCTGCAGCAATGCATCACCGACCAGCGCCATGTCGGTCAGAAATTGGGCGCGCTGTGGCAGACGCAGGCCATTCAAATGCGGCACAACCGGATCTGGCAACAACACGCAATAACCCGGCAATACCTGTTGCTCACCCATCACCACCCATCCCGATCGAAGCTTGATGACCAGCGCGGGATAATTCCCTTTCCGGCAACATTCAACCAACTCATGTATTTGTGTTTCGGCCAAGTCTAATTCACCATCAAGCGGCCGTGGTCCAACGCCAATATTGTAGGTCGTGGGAAAAAATTAAAATTTGAGGCACAGGCCCAAGTGTAAGCCCCCATGCTGCGTCCCAGGATAAGATCGCCCGCGCGCAATATTGGCAGTAATATATGCTCGTTGATAACGTCAATACTGTCACAGGTGGGACCGGCCAATACCGAAGGGAAATTCTCACCAGGCGGCACTAACGCCTCCACCGCATAGGTCACATGATCGTACAATTGCCCACTATAGCTACTGTAAATTCCATCATCCAAGTAGTACCACCATTTTCCTTCGCGCAGGGCACGACCCATTACCTGAGCCACCGTCACTACCGCAGGAGCCGAGAGGTAACGCCCTGGCTCCGCAATAATGCGAACGCCCGGCTTAACTCGGCTCAAGGCCTTAACAATCGGCGCGCAAAATTCCTCAATGGGTAGCGCTGATTGCGCATAGTCGACCGGAAATCCACCCCCAATATCAAGAGTACTCAATTGATGAGCATGTAAACCCTCATTTAATACAGATCGACAAAAATCGATTGCTTCCACATGCATTTGTGGATCCGCGGTTTGGGAACCCACATGGAAAGATAAGCCGATCACTTCGAGGCGCAACTCTGCCGCTAGCGACATCATCGAGGACACTTGCGCTGGATCGCAACCAAATTTGCGCGATAAGTCACACTGCGCCACCGGACTACGAAAACACACCCGAATCATCAATTTCGCGCGCTTGAATTTCTCGAACTTACGCAATTCATCGGGATTGTCGACTACAAAAGTATCGACGCCGAAATCCAAAGCCGTGCGAATATCGCTATCGCGTTTTATGGGATGAGTATGAATGCATCGCTGTGGCGCTATTTTTAAGCCCCTAACCAATTCGACTTCCCCGTTAGATGCAAGATCAAAATAGGCGCCTTCCGCGTTTAAAGTACTAATCAGGGCCGCATGCGGCAACGGTTTTAAGGCGTAATGAAGCACCACACCCGGCAAGGCGGCTGCCAACCGTCGATATTGAAGCCGCACTCGTTCGGCATCGATGACGAATAGCGGCGATCCATAACGCGCTACAAGATGTTGAATTGATTCCCGGGAAAACGGATCTGCGCTGCTAGGAAGCTCCAATCCTAGATCGGCTGCAACCCTGCTGCCGATGTTAGCCCGCGCTGAGCTCAAGCGAATCTTCGAGCAAACCACTGGCGCGTTGTAGACGATCCAAAATTGCCGCCCACTTTTCGTCTTGCGGTGGTGCTTGAACTAGTATTCTTAAAGTTGCCGCACGGTCCAAGGTCCGTAGATGATTATATAAATTATGCGCGTAGGTATCGGGTTTCTTTCCCGCATTAATCCAGGTCATATGTCGTTGAGTTTGCAGGGGCGGGCGCATGGCAAGCACCGCAACTCGTTCCTGACGGGCAGTAATCTCGCTTGCTCTACCTTCCAATTCGTCCGATGACACTAATTCCAATGGTGTTGTGGGAGCATAGTGTTGTTTTTGATCGCCCGGCGTTCGGGGCGCGGTACCGCCAATGAGTAGCTCTCCGACCACATGTTCCAACTGACTTCGCGTGATATACCCGGGCCGTAACAATCGGGCCTGGTTGTCGAGACACGAGACAATTGTAGACTCTAAGCCAATCTGCGACTCTCCACCGTCTAATATGACCTTGATCGCGTCGGAAAATTCGTCACGGACATGCTCGGGTTTAGTCGGACTAAGGCGTCCGAAGCGATTCGCCGATGGAGCAGCAATCCCACCACCAAAAGCCGTTAATAACTGCTGCGCCATGGGATGCGAAGGTATTCTGATCCCAATGCTATCCTGTCCGCCGGTCACGATATCACTTACGTTGTTGGCTTTAGGCAATATAAGAGTCAATGGCCCTGGCCAGAATTTCTCGGCCAATTTTTCAGCGATTGGAGGTACCGCTGACACCCAGCGGTGCAAGTACCGGGGATTGTCTAAATGAACAATGACCGGGTGATCAGCAGGCCTATTCTTTACCTCAAAAATCTTGCGCACCGCTGCCGGATTAGCCGCATTCGCTCCCAAGCCATAGACGGTTTCGGTAGGGAACGCGACCAAATCACCGGCCCGCAGCGCCGCTACAGCCTCTTCAATTTCAGTTTGTGTCGCTCTTACCACGCCGCCATGATATCAAGACTGAACGCAGAATTAGTGCCGCAATAGCACTAATCGAGTGTGATACGCGTCCAACTACCATCATTCTGACGATCAAGTTCATAGGCAGGCCAGTAGTGATTGTCTAGTTTTAAAGTAATGACGTCTGTTTGACCGTTCCAACTCACGGTTTTCAGCCGCAAGGAAGCCCTATCAGGTTTACCTCGCACCGCCTTGACGAACGCATCCAAGTCTGCCGTCGGTAAGCCGTCCACTTCCACAATACGCCGTCCGGCATATAGCCCGTAATGAGTGGCCGGCGAGCCATAGGCGAAATACGCTACAAAAACCCCGTTAGGCAAAATTCCGCGCTGTGCCGCCATCGCTCGGTGCGGTGCTTGTAGCGTCGCACCCGCCCATATTAATACACGATCGAGATCCCGCCCGTCGAGTGCAACTGTCTTAAAATCTAGAATCTTCTCGGCGTTCGCGCGCCAAATAGTCACGATTACCTGGGGTTTTTGCACAGCGGTCTCTACTTCGCGAAAACGATTGACTACCTTTCCATCAATCGCAAGCACCAAGTCACCCGGTTCTAACAACCGTGCAGCCGGAGACCCTGCTACCAAACGCTCTATGGATAGTACCTGTCGTCGCCGCGAATTATGATCTTCGAGGCGCCTCACCCACGCATCAGGTAAGCCTAATTTGCGCGCGCTCGCCAATGATTGCAGACTAAATTCTGCCTCAAAAGAATACAACGGTCGCTTTTCGGTGACCGCATCGATCATCTCTACCACCAAATCAGCCGGGATACCGCGAATCATCTGATCCACATCGCGTTGGGTCTCAAACGCAAAACTCGACCACAAACCCAATACGTCGCCTCGCTCATTGGCTAATACCCCATCGAAGTCTCCGGGCGCATTGACTAAACTCACAGCTTCAAGATTGCTATCACGAAAGCGGAGCGTGCGCGACAGTGGGAAAGTGAGCACATCCAAACTTGCCACCTGGGTTTTCTGCGACATGATTTTAGAATCACTACGCTGTCCCACCACCCATACGTCATCTCCCGCGGCTAGTTCGCGAGTCAAAAAACTGGCTGCACGCACAGGAGTATTGCCAATTAACTTAGGATCATAAGAGACCACCGCCAAATTGTGCTGCGGATGAATGAATTCCACCTTCCCAGGAACTTCAACCGAACCCCCAAAAATCAAACGCACGTTACCCATCGCAATAGGCACCGTATTGCGGTCAATCACTACCAAACCGCGTTTGGTATCCACGATCAAGCCCGTTCCATGGTAATTTTTCTCGGTAACTCCAGATGCCGAATAGGGCATATCAAAGGTCACCAGCACCAATGAGGGTGCTAGGCGGTCAATGCGAGCATCTCCGGTAGTCACAAACTGAGTCTGAGCTGGACTTAAGGTGGCTGAACTCGGGCCGTTACTAATACCCACGCAGGGCCAAGTACCGAGAGCATCATCCCGTTTGCATTTGCGCGCCGGGAACCATCGCCTATCCATACGAATCACTTTAAGTTGGGTAGCGCGCGGATCCTCAAGCGTCACGTAGCGCACCGCCGCGCGCTCACCGTCGGCTAGGTCAGCCAACGCAGCCTCAAAATCCGCAAGCTTATCTATATCCTTACCATTGAAAGAACTAATGAGTGCAGCCCTCGGAATTCCGGCGCTGCCAAAAACATAGCCGGGATTCGCAACGTAAACACCTTTAATGGGCAAATTAAAGTGTCGCGCTTGTTCGTAAGATAATGTGTGTACTACTGCTTCACCGAACTCGATGTACTCGTCGGCAGTAATGGCGTGCAGACTCTCAACGTCCAACGTATGCCGCAACGTCTGGCTGCCACGTTGTACCTCAATACTAATTTGTTGACCGACCTTCGCATCCAACACATTTTCCAACGCAAAGAACTCGGGCACTGCGTGGCCATCAATCGAAATCACTATATCGCCAGGAGCTAAGACGCCGTCGGCAGACGAACCGGGTTGTACCTCAGCCACCACTAACATGCCCGTTAACTTTGGAAATATGCTTCGAATTCGCGCTTCTGTAGCAGAATCGAGACCCAGACGTCGCAATTCATCATAAGCCGTATATTTAAATACCGCCTCCAGAGTTCCGCGCGGCACAGGCTTGCCGACCTTAATGAAATTCAGTGCCCGCGTTATAGCAGTCAACGGCAAGTAGAAACTTGCTGCCGAACCACTTGATCCTCCCGCATTGAGCGCAACTACCCGACCGTCGATATCAATGACCGGAGAACCTGACGAACCCCCGGATGTACTCGACGCCGCTTGAAAGTAGAAAGTATTGAAATCGTTGTATTTACCATAACCATATTCAGGCGCTTCACGGTCTAGCCGCGCCAATGTTCCAGCGAGAATAGACAATTGCTCACCCGCGTCATTTCCCACAACGCGAATTTCACGACCAATTACCGCACCCGCCGGATATAACGGCAACTCGGTCGGCTGAATAAATTTTA
>JAYVYN010000084.1:0-3839 GCA_043784265.1 Gammaproteobacteria bacterium
CGACCACCGCCCTGCCAAACTCCGCCGAGTCTTGCGGGTGAATCCCCAATACGTTGCAACAACCGACATTGGCGTCGACCTCGCTCATTAACACCCACCGCCCGCACCTCCACCCGATCATTATGCATCAGCGTCGCCGCATCGGCTCTAGCGAGGACCAGCGGCGCTGATCCGTCATCAGGCATCACCAAGACCTCGCCGCTAGCGCGCCCGCGCACCCGGCCGGCAATGCGTTCCGCAATACCTGCAATAGCAAAACCCTTTGGCCCTTCCATTGCTTGGCCGTCTCGGACCATAGCGGCCAGTCGCTTACTTAAGGCATCGCGCTGCGCGTCGGTTCCCAACCCTAAGCGTTTGGCGAGTCGCGCCGCCGTGAGAGGTTCAGGGGCATCCGCCAAATGCTTCATCAATAGTTCACGGCTCGCGATTGGATCCGAGTAACGCGCCTTCTCTCGCTCCAAGTTTGGATCCTCGCCACGCCAATCCTTAACGGACGATTTACCGGCGCCGTGACTTGTGGCCCCGCGCTTCGCGCCGCTTTTTCCCCGGGGCGCACGGGTCATAAGGACAAACCCCGGCGAATAAGTGAAGTTTTAATGAGTGTTTTTGGTAATTGACTTAAGAGCATTAATTGACAAGCCTTTGTTGTGTGCGTACATTTCTGCGCCGTAACGGTTGGACGATCCATCTTGCCCAGGTGGCGGAACTGGTAGACGCGCTGGTTTCAGGTACCAGTGGAGCAATTCGTGGAGGTTCGAGTCCTCTCCTGGGCACCATAAGTCATTTAGTTTCAATATACTAGGGGAACAATGGCACATTCCATTTTGGCCCGGGAAAAATCGATTGTAGCGGCCGACTACAATCGATTCTTAGTCCCGCCGGCGGCCCTTGCGGTGCATCTTTCGATTGGCCAAGCGTACGCTTTTTCCACCTTTAATTTGCCGCTCACTACCCTGCTTGGCGTAAGCCATGCCGTGCCCGGTGACTGGAACCTTAAACAAGTGGGTTGGGTATTCTCGATTGCGATTGCCATTTTAGGGCTATCAGCCGCCATTTTTGGACGGTGGGTAGAACGGGTCGGTCCTCGGCAGGCCATGTTCACCGCCGCCTGTTGTTTTGGAGGCGGTTTTTTAGTCTCAAGTTACGGCATCTATGTGCACCAAATTATCTGGCTGTACCTTGGGTATGGTCTGCTGGGAGGTTGTGGGCTTGGCATCGGCTACATATCGCCGGTATCGACGCTTATAAAATGGTTCCCGGATCGGCCTGGTATGGCCACCGGCATGGCCATCATGGGCTTCGGCGGGGGTGCCCTGATTGCAGCTCCCCTCTCCTTACTGCTGATGGGTCATTTTAAGACCGTGGTCTCGAACGGAGTATTTGAAGCGTTCGTTTGCATGGGCCTAATCTACCTAGTGTTTATGATGATTGGCGCGTTTACCGTACGGATTCCGCCGCAAAACTTTAGCCCACCCGCATGGGTTGCGCCGCCACCGAGAAAGTTGATCACGACTGCACAAGTTGCAGTCGATGCCGCCTGGCGGACACCGCAATTTCGCCTGTTATGGGTGATGCTGTGCATGAATGTCACAGCGGGAATCGGGATTCTCAGCCAGGCATCGCCCATGATCCAAGAGATTTTTAATGGCCGCGTATCACCCAAAGCTGCCGCTGGATTTGTCGGTTTGTTAAGCCTGTTCAATATGGCGGGTAGATTTTTTTGGGCGTCAACGTCTGATTATATAGGTCGGCGCAATACCTACTTTGTGTTTTTCGGTCTCGGGATATTTCTATATGCGCTGGTGCCAACGGCAGGCAATATAAGTTCTATTAGTTTATTTGTCGCAGCCTCGGCGCTCATTCTCACCATGTATGGCGGGGGATTTGCAACTATTCCGGCATATTTGAAAGATATATTTGGCACTCTGCATGTCGGCGCTATTCACGGCAGACTACTCACTGCTTGGTCGGTCGCTGGAGTACTGGGACCGGTCTTGGTCAACTATATCCGTCAATACCAAATTGACCATGGAGTCGCTAAGGCACAAGCGTATTCAGTGACCTTGTACAGCATGTGTGGTCTTTTGCTGATTGGTTTGTTGTGCAATTTAAGGATTCGCGAAGTGCCAGCTCACTATCATAAACCCCAGGGATTGGAAGCATGAAAGTACGCTTTGCAGCGCTGTGGCTGGTGGTGGGACTACCGCTGCTGTGGGGTATAGTAAAAACCCTCGAAAACGCGGTCAATCTGTTCAAATAGCCACTCGGCAAACCTTAGGCTCAATTTGGTGACAGGCTCCTTACTCCAGCCGATCATTACGAATACAATAGCGGTCTTGAACGCCCTATCTTAACGGAGCTTTTAAAGGAATTATGGAACCGACCGACACGTCGAAATCCGACTACTTTCACAAGGTAGTGGATTGCCAATGGGCATGTCCCGCGCACACGGATGTCCCTGAATACATTCGCCTTATCGCCCAGGGTGAATTTACTGACGCCTACATGGTCAATCGCGCGTCCAATGTGTTTCCGGGAATATTAGGCAGAGTCTGTGACAGACCTTGCGAACCGGCGTGCCGACGCGGCCGCATCGAGGACAAGCCGGTCGCCATTTGCCGACTTAAACGAGTCGCTGCCGATCACCGCGAAGACATCAGCGCATTACTGCCCAAGGCGCCCGATCAGAAAAACGGCAAACGGATCGCCTGTATCGGTGCGGGACCTGCTTCATTGACAGTCGCCAATGATTTACTGCCCTTAGGATACGAAGTCACGATTTTTGAGCAGTTTGCGGTGCCCGGCGGATTGATGCGTACCAATATTCCGGCTTTTCGGCTGCCCGCAAGCGTGCTCGACGAAGAAATAGGTTACATCGTCAATATGGGTGCGGACCTGCGGCTAAACTCGCCCGTGGCAAGCTTAAAGAAGCTCTTACAGGACTCACAATTTGACGCAGTATTTGTCGGTTCAGGCGCGCCGAAAGGCAAAGAACTGGAGCTGCCTGGTCGCCATGATAGCAATCGTGTGCATATCGGTATTACCTGGCTTGAATCTGTAGCGTTTGATCACATCAAAGAAATCGGCGAACGTGTGCTAATTATTGGCGTCGGAAATACTGCGATGGATTGTTGTCGCAGTTCGCTGCGCTTAGGTGCCAAGCAAGTCAAGGTCATGGCACGTAAACCCAGACAATACTTCAAAGCCTCACAATGGGAGCTAGAAGATGCCGAACATGAAAATGTAGAAATCGTCGTTAATCACGCGCCGAAATCTTTTGTCAGCGAAGCAGGTCGACTCACCGGCATGCTGTTTGAGAAATTAGAGTACGATATTGAGAATGGTGAAATAACCAAAACCCGAAACTTGGGTGAGGTATTTATACCCTGTGACGATGTCATTCTCGCCATCGGTCAAGAAAATGCCTTCCCTTGGATCGAGAAAGATATTGGCATTGAGTTCGACCAATGGAGTGTCCCTAAGGTCGGGGCTCGCAATTTCCAGTCCACCTTGAAACAAGTATTCTTCGGCGGCGACGCGGCCTTCGGCCCCAAAAACATCATCTGGTCGGTAGAGCATGGACATCAAGCTGCCATTTCTATTCACAAGTTTTGCCAGAATGAATCCATCGACGAGCGACTGCCGCGGGGAGTCACGCTCTCCAGTCGCAAAATGGGCATGCACGAATGGGCCTTCAAGAATGAGTACAATGGGGCGGAACGGCGTCTGGTGCCGCATGTCGGATTGGTCGAGCGCTTTAAGAAGCTCAATGTCGAAGTGGAACTCGGTTTCACCGCAGAGCAAGCTGCCCTCGAAGTCCAGCGATGTTTGAATTGTGA
>JAYVYN010000085.1:0-10583 GCA_043784265.1 Gammaproteobacteria bacterium
TTACCATCTGCCACTTCCAGACTTGGGGCAACAACAATTCCGCACCCACGTATTTTCGCCACTCTAGGGTTCTTGGGGCTTAGCATCAGCGCTGGGACCAGCGCCGGGTCCACTGCGATCGCCACACAGCCTCCCGCCTCTTCCCCGGAGGCCTCCACGATCATCGCGAGGGCGCTGGCGCCCTCAGCCTTAGAGGAGGACTTGCGCCATCTCACCGATGATATTGGCGGGCGCATATCCGGGAGTCCGGAGATGGCTCGGGCGGTGGCTTGGGCAGTGACGGCATTTCACAATGCCGGCGTCGCTACCCACACTGAAAGCTACAAGCAAACACTCACTTGGCGTGAAGGGGCCACTCGATTAGAAATACTAGGGTCCACCCAGTTTCCCATTTCGCTCGCCGCCGAAGGTTGGTCCGCATCCACCCCAAGTGATGGCATCGAGGCCGAGTTGGTATCAGTAGGCGACGGCAGCGAAACGGACTTCGCGCAAAAAACGCAGCGAACCCGTGGTGCGATCCTACTAGTCAACAGCAATATCACCGAAACCTGGGCAGACCTTTTCAACGAATATGACCGCACGCCAGCAATCATCAAGCAGGCGACCGATAGCGGTGCCCGTGCGATATTGTGGAGTTCGGCGCGAGCGCGACGCTTACTCTACCGGCACACCGATACCCTGAAGGGTGAACTTTCAAACCTACCCATGGCCATAGTCGCCCGTGAGGATGCGCTGCGTTTAGCACGACTCAGCGCGCACGCCGCCACACCGCTCCGGGTGCGCTTTGTCATGCCCAATAGTATCGATGGTCCAATCGAGGCACATAATGTCGTGGGAGAAATCCGCGGTCGCGAGCTGCCAGATGAAGTCGTTATACTCGGCGCACACCTCGACTCTTGGGACCTAGGGACTGGCGCCCTCGATAACGGTTGTAATGCGGCGATGTTGATTGCCGCCGCGCGCACCTTAAAGGAATCCGGAGTTCATCCGCGCCGCACGATTCGCTTCGTGCTGTTCAGTGGTGAGGAACAAGGAATGCTCGGCTCACGCGCCTATGTCACGCAGCACCAAGTAGAGCTCGACCGAATTCGTGCGATGTTAGTCTTCGACGCCGGCGACGGGCGAATTACTGGCTACCAACTCTCAGGACGCCCGGATCTTAAAGCAGGCCTACAAGAAGCTCTCAAGCCCTTGAGTGGATTCGACGTCGACCACCCAACGCTGGACGGTGACCTAGGCAGCGATAACGTCGATTTCATGCTGCAAGGAATTCCGACCTTAATTGCAGCCCAAGAGCCCGCAAGCTACATGCAAAATTATCATGCCGCGTCCGATACTTACGATAAAGTGAACATGCGGCAGTTGCGCCTCAATCTCGCCATCGCTGCCGTAACAGCCTACGAAATCGCCAATCTCGCCCAACCCTTAGGTGTACGCCAGTCGCGCAAGGAAATTGAGGATGTATTAGCTCGAACCGGATTTGATAAACAAATGAAAACCGAAGGTTTATGGGCCGAATGGGCCGCCGGAACGCGCGGTAGATTCCCTTAATGCGCTTTTGGAACAATGCGGCGGCAATTGTCCTAGTTTTGGTTGGAAGGATATCCCCCGCCGATACTGGAAAACCATTCGATGCGGCAGCGGCCTTTGGTGCTCGGCCCAGTATTGTAAACCTCAGTCTTGCTCCCGATGGTAAGTCAATTGCTTACGTCGCGCCTACCCTAGGACAGGGAGCCATCCTGTATACCCTACGCCTCGATCAGGAAAGTGCTAAATCGCGGGTAGCACTAACCGCTACTGGCAAGCCCGAGCGTTTGGAGAGTTGCCACTGGGTTTCCAATGACCGACTGATATGTACTGTTTATGGCGTTGTGCGAAGTGCTACTGAATTACTGCCCTTTACACGCCTGTTGGCAGTAAATGCCGATGGCACCAATCAAAAATTGCTCAGTACCAAGGGGAATTTTTATTCGCGTGGTTTGCAATTGGGTGGCGGAAGCATCGTGGATTGGTTACCCGATCAGGATGGTGCAACATTAATGAGTCGAGTTTTTTTACCCGATGATCATCTAGGTTCGCGTGTAGGCACAAGCGCACAGGGCCTAGGCGTTGATCAAATCGACACCCGCACGGGTACCGCAAAAGAGGTAGAGCACCCGAACGCTGAGGCCGTTATCTATATCAGCGATGGTCGGGGACAAGTTAGGATAATGGGACTGAGAATAAAGCGCGGCCAAGAACAGATGGATACCGGTGTAATAACTTACCTATATCGAAAAGACGGCAATCGGAACTGGCAAAAATTAAGTAATTACAACTACACGGATCACAGCGGTTTTGAGCCTACCGCAGTCGATCGCGAGCACAATGTCGCTTATGGATTTAAGAAAACAGAGGGCCGACTCGCTTTTTACTCAGTCGCTCTCGATGGATCCTTACGTGAAGAACTGATCTACGCACGGTCGGATGTCGATGTAGATAAATCCATTCGCATCGGTCGTCAAAATCGTACGGTCGGTGTTTCCTACGCGACCGATGTTCGAAGGGCCATCTACTTTGACCCCGAACTCAAGAAACTAGTGGCCTCACTGGGAAAGGCTCTACCCCAATACCCCGATCTCTATGTGGTCGATTCCAGTTTAGATGAAAGCAAGCTATTGGTGTTCGCCACGAGCGACAACGATCCCGGTGAATATTACGTGTTTGATCGAAAGTCGCGCGAGCTACATCCGCTTTTTTTAGTGCGCGAAGAACTCGTAGGCGTTAAGCTCGCGACCGTAAAAGCGGTAAGCTACCCAGCTACCGACGGCACTGTCGTTCCAGGATATTTAACGCTACCGCCAGGCCGCGAAAACGCCAAAAAATTACCCACTATCGTACTGCCACATGGAGGACCCAGCGCGCGCGACGAGTGGGGATTCGATTGGCTGGCGCAGTTCTACGCGTCACGCGGCTTCGCGGTAATGCAGCCTAATTTTCGTGGTTCGAGTGGATACGGGGACACTTGGTTTGGTCAGAATGGTTTTCGGGCCTGGCCGACCGCCATTGGTGACGTACTTGATGCGGCGCGATGGCTCGTCGCGCAAGGCATTGCAGATCCGAGCAAACTCGCTGTTGTGGGATGGTCATACGGTGGCTATGCGGCTCTGCAATCAGCGATCACGGACTCTAAAGTTTTTAAGGCAGTTGTGGCGATCGCTCCAGTGACCGATTTGCAGAAATTAAAAAATGAAAGCTACGGGTGGTCGGATCGCTACTTAGTTGCCGACATGATTGGCGATGGGCCTCAGGTTACCGAGGGCTCTCCAGCTCGGAATGCCCAGAAAATCACCGTGCCAGTATTGTTATTCCACGGCGCATTTGACCGCAACGTATCGATTAAGCAGTCAGAAGCAATGGCCAAAGCGTTAGAAAAAAACAATGCCCCTAATGAATTGGTCACTTGGAATAATCTTGATCACCAACTCGACGATTCAAATGCTCGAGCAGAAATGCTGCGTAAGAGCGATATATTTTTACGCAGAGTGTTAGGAATGTAAATCGCGCTGCTATTTAGATAGTCGCGCCGCCGCAATCAACTGGCGAAAGACAGGTAACTCCGCGCCACCGGGCATCAACTGGCGGCCAATCATTATTCCCGGCGTGCCCTGTAGTTCCAGCGCTTTCGCCTCTGAATCATTGCGCAACAATATCGCGGCGATTTTTGACGCATATGTTTTTAAATCACGCTGCAGACGAACGACGTCGACACCTGCGCCACCTAAAATCGCGTCGACCTGGGCATCTTCGGAAACGCGACTCGCCTTCATCAACGCATCATGTGCAATAAGATACTTTCCCTGCCACTGCGCCGCCACCGCACAGCGCGCGGCATACACCGAGGAGCCACCAAATATGGGCCAATCTTTATACACAATGGCAAGCTTAGGGTCCTCCGCCAGCAAAACACGCAAAATCGGAATAAGTTTCTTGCAATAACCACAGTTGTAATCGAAGTACTCCACCATCGTGACATCTGGATGACGCGCCCCAGCCATTGCGACCTCCGGTTGGTCTAGAATGGCTTTCACACCTTCCGCACTCACCTCGACTATGTCCTGCGACGCGGCCAGCAGCGGCCATACCCCGAGTACCACCATCAACAACGCCATCGACCCGTGCGTGCGCCTCATCATGACTCCTGACGTTCGGGAGCAGCACCCGCAAATGCGGCCAGCTCGCGACAATGGGCGTCGATACGCAGCAATCGAGGGAAGGCGGTAAGCTCAACCGAAAAGCGTCTAGCATTAAACATTTGCGGTACCAGACAAACATCCGCCAAGCTGGGTGCGTCACCGAAACAGCAGCGGCTTTCACCCGCTTCGCGCCCTAACAACCCCTCCAGTGCCGCGAACCCGGCCTGTACCCAGTGGCTATACCAAGCATCACGGGCGGCTTTATCCTGCTGTACCTCCTCCTCAAGATAGCGCAACACCCGCAAGTTATTCAGTGGATGAATATCACAGGCAATTACCTGGGCCATCGCCCGCACCCGCGCGCGCGCCACCGGGTCCCTAGGCAACAGTGGCGAATTAGGATAAGCCTCATCTAAATACTCGATGATAGCCATAGACTGCGTCAGCACCGTACCGTCATCGAGTACCAACGCCGGCACAAAGCCCTGTGGATTGATGCGTAAATAATCTTCCAATCGATGCTCATTCTCACGTAGCTGCTTAGTGACGGAAGTCACCGTCAGACCCTTCAGGGCCAACGCAATGCGTACCCGGTACGAGGCCGAACTCACCGCTAATCCGTACAGAATCATGCCCACCTCATACGCCCCTTCATTCCCATCAATGCCTAGTATACTGCCCCGATTATACTGCGCTAACTCAAGCAAAGGGGCGATCAGTGGACGAAGTTTTCGCGCGCCGAGACGTCATCGACAACGCAACGCTAAAGCGTCTGTGCCTACCGTCGAACACCCGAGGCGCACTGCAAGCGCTATCCCATATAGGCGCCATCGCCACCAGCGGGACGCTATTGTGGCTCACACACTCTACCCCTTGGGCGATACCGCTGTTTATGCTGCACGGTATTTTGATTAATTTCCTCTATGCTGGCCAACACGAACTCAGCCATTACACCGTCTTTCGCACCCGCGGACTCAACGAATGGTTAGGACGAATTTTTGGATTCGTGCTGTTTTACCCAAGAACTTTCGACTTAGTACAACATGTCGCGCACCACCGTTTCACGCAACACTGGCAGCGCGACGGAGAACTGGCGCGCGATCGCTATACCCTGCATTCCTATCTGTGGTGGATGAGCGGTGTCAGCTACTGGTACACACGCTGGCGGCGCATTCTACGATTCTCATTGGGGCGAGTCACCGAACCGTACTTACCCGTCAAACGACACGCCGAATTTATCCGCGAAGCACGCCTACACCTCGCAGGCTACCTACTGATTCTCGCCGTTTCGATATTCCTAAACAGCTGGGTTGTGGTGATTCTCTGGCTCGCCCCCATGCTCGCTATGAAATTCGTACATCAACTGCAAAACACCATTGAACACTTAGGGCTTTCGCATGACCCCAACGTGTTAGTGAATACCCGCAGCACCCGCACCAATGCCCTAACCCGTTGGTGTGCATGGCAGATGCAATACCACACCGCCCATCACGCCTTCCCAGGCGTGCCCTTCCATCATTTACGCGAACTGCACGAGCACATATTCACTCGTCGCGGCACATCGCCGCCCACCATGACATATCTTGAATTCCAGCTCCAAGTGCTGCGCGCCTTCGCACACGGCAAAACCGAACACGATTATCCAGACGATCATGCGTGGATCGGCCATGACTAACAAGCTACTGGTCTATCAAGCGCTATGGGCTATGGAACGCTTAGAATCACCCGCCGGCCAAATTATTGAACCCTCAATAGCCGAAAAATTTGATCGCGTTAGCGCAGCGGGCTTCGACGGCATGGCCATCGATTTAGGCGCGCTTTCAATGACAGCGGCAGAAGCTACCATACCCCACTTCGCACGCACCGGACTTGCGGGAGGTCTCACCGCCTTCCCGCAGTCAGTGGAAGCGCTTAAACCCGCACTCGAACTCGCTCACCGAATTGCCGCGCCTTTTGTAGTGGTCATTGGCCAAGACATGCCAGTTCACGTGCACGACATGATTCCTCGCATTGAAGGCTGGCTACGCGTTGCCGAAAGCGCGCACATGCCGATCCAATTTGAAACCCACCGCAATTGCATCACTAACGATCTCTACACCACTATTCAATTATTGGACGCCGTGCCCAATATGCGCCTCGCAGCCGATCTCTCCCACTACGTCGTAGATCGCGAAATGCCCTGCCCACCCACCCCACAACTACAAAACTTAATCACTCGCGTACTCGAACGTTCCGACTCTTTTCAAGGACGCGTGGCCGCCCGCGGGCAAATCCAAATAGCCCTCAATTTCCCTCAGAATCAAAAATGGGTAGCACTATTTCAAGCTTGGTGGACCCAAGGATTCGCGGCTTGGCGAACGCGGCACGATAATTTCGGCAATGCCGAAGCACCACTCGTATTTCTGTGTGAACTCGGCCCTCCCGACTATGCCATCACGGGAGCGGATGGACGCGAGCTATCCGACCGCTGGAACGAAGCACTCACCCTCGCTCGCTGGGCACGTCAAACCTGGGCCACACTCCAAAGCACCGCGAAAGGCACCCATTGAAGGGCCTCATTGCCGCGCTACTGTTGATCTGGTGCGTCGGAATTTTAGGACGCGGATTTTGGACTCCCGACGAACCCCGTGAAGCCGATATCGCCTGGCGCATGAGTTGGCAAACCGAAAAAGCCGTACCCGTACTTGCCGGCGAGGCTTTTTGCGAAAAACCCCCGCTAACCTATTGGCTAGCCGCAGTTCCCATCAAATGGTTTGGCGCCCACGGCTGGTCCGCCCGACTCCCGAATTTGCTGTACGCAATGATCACCGCTTTGAGTGTAGGCTTACTCGCGAGGCGCAGCGCAGGTGCCCTGGCCGGTGCGGTTGCAGCGGCTGCCATGGGCACTTTTTTGCTCTCCTACCAAGTGGCTATATGGTTAGCAAGCGACGCTCCATTACTAGCGGCTAATTGCGTCGCGCTACTCGGTTTGCACATCGGCTTCTATGCCTCCACTCGCAGCGAACGAGTACGCGGGTATTGTTTGATGCATGTCGCCCTCGGGCTAGGGTTCTTAAGCAAAAGCGCCGCCGCGGTGCTAGTACCCGCTTTAACATTACTCACGTTAATTGCCTGGGAAAAGCGCTGGCGCGAATTTTTGCGCTGGGAACTATATGTGGGCCTTGTTATTCAGGCCTTATTGATTCTCACCTGGGTGTGGTTTGTGTACATCGGCGAAGACGGTCCTAATCATTTAAAAATATTTTTTTGGAATAATTTAGCCGGACGTTTTGTAAAAATTGATGCGCCTACGAATCTGCAATATGCCATGGCACATCGTAACTCGCCCGGCAAATATTTAATCGAATTGCCGTTGTATCTCGCGCCCTGGACACTTTTAGTATTGGCCGCGATTCGCCGCGCATGGCACCAGCGCTCAAAGTTACCCGCAGACGTGCGCACGCTACGTTTTGTAGTGGCAATTACGATTCCCGCGCTCGTGGTGCTGTCGCTGGCAGCCACAGCCCGCAATATTTATCTAGCGCCGGCGTTGCCGGGCGCCGCACTACTGCTCGGTTGGTGGACACGCGAAATTCAAACTAAAGCGGAACGTTGGGATATTCGTGCAATATCGAGCACTGCGGTTATTTTACTGCTTACCATTTTACTAGGCGCGCTAGCAATAGTCCTACTTGGAATAGACGGTTGGGCCACTCTCAGTGATAGATTTGGTTTTGTAGTAATTTCAACGGTCGGCTTGGTGGGTGCAACGTACTTGGCGTCGCGCGCCTGGAGAGCGTCACGCAACGCGCAAACATTAGCGGCACAGATCGGATTATGGTTTGCTTACTGCACCTTACTCGTAGGTCCCGCCTCGCAGGCCTATCATGTCATCGACGCCTGGCAGGACTTGAGCGCATTAGGCTACGCCGTCGCACATGACACCGAAAATCGGCCGCTTATCCTATTGAACCCTGACGAAACCACCCGCGCTTGGGTGGACCTTTACGCGCGCACTAACGTTACTCTTCGCGGCCCGCACAGCCTGGTCCTAGTGCAACTTCCCGGACGAGGTCTCACTCATCTCGCGCAAGCCTTAGGACAATTATCAAGCCAACTTAAAACCAAGACAGAGAGCGCCGACTTCCCCGGGTTTGATATTAGGCAATGGCGCATCGTCCAGCGTTACGCACTCCCCAATGGCCGTCGTTACGCTTTGCTGGAATTGCGCGCTCGTTCATAAAGCACTACATACTGACTAACCTGTCGCTCCCACGAAAAATTCTGCGCCATCGCATTTTGCACCAGTGTTTTCCACCGAGTCTGATCCTCAAACCAGTCGATTGCCGTCCCTAACGCCCAGCGCACCGCTGGCGCATCGTAGTCATTGAACACACAACCCGTCCCGGTACCTGCACGCGCATCGAAATGTTGCACCGAGTCCGCTAGTCCTCCAGTGTTGCGCACGATCGGAATCGTGCCATAGCGTAGGCTGTACATTTGATTTAGGCCGCAGGGTTCATAGCGCGACGGCATCAGAAACATATCGCTCCCCGCTTCAATTAAGTGCGCCCACGCCTCGTCATACCCGGATCGAAATGCCACGCGCGTAGGATAACGAATGTTTAAGTCTTCAAAAAAACGAATGTAACGAGGATCTCCGCTACCCAGCACCACTATTCCACAATCGCGTAACTCTAAAATCTCCGGTAAAGAATCAAATAATAGGTCGATCCCTTTTTGCTCCGTTAAGCGCGTCACCATGCCAATAATAGGTCGCGTTACCGGCAAGTTGAGTCCACTTTGTTCGAGTAATTGTTCCTTGTTAAGACGCTTACCCCGCGTATCCTGTGGCCTAAAATGCGAGGTTAAATAGGGATCGACTCGCGGATCCCAATCGCGGTAGTCCACGCCATTTAGTATGCCGAGCACTCCGTCGGGACGCGCTTGCAGCTCGCGTTGCAACCCCATGCCTAGTGGCTCATCGCATATTTCGCGTGCGTAGGTAGGACTCACAGTGGTCACGACATCGGCAAACCTAATCCCGTGCTTCAGCGCATTAACCACGCCCTGCTTAAAATCGGTCTGATCGAGCTGAGACTCTGCGGCACCCAGACCAATATCGCCCGCCACCGCCACCGGCATAATGCCCTGGTAACCAATATTATGGATGGTCAATATTGAACGAGAACGCTTAAACATCGGCTCATTGGCATAAATGGTGCGCAAATACAGTGGTAAAAATGCGCTATGCCAGTCATTGCAATGAAACACATCTGGCGCAAATTCCAACAACTGGCAACTCTTAAGGACCGCGCGTGTGAACAATAAGAACCTTCGATGTTCGTCCGGGTCGGTAGTGTAAAACTGCGCTCGATCGAATAATGCGGGGCAATCAACAAAATAAGTCCGAACGAAATTAGGGCTATCACGACTATCTACCGCTTGCAGAGAATATTCATAGTCGGTAGACCCTAGTCTCACGATCGCTCGCCCAATCTCAGGAACTGGTTTCCCATTGAGCTTGGAACGAATCGTGCCATACAGGGGCATAAAGGCGCGCACCTCATGGTGCAAGCTTCCAAGCTCACGGATCAACGCGCCCGCCACATCAGCCAAGCCGCCCGTTTTGGCGTAGGGCATGATTTCGGAGCTAACGAAACATATTTTTAAGGGCGTCATAGAACCAGAGTCTAACAAAGTAAGAATTAGGTGCGTGATGCTTTCAAGTGTGGCACGATAATCTGAATGCGCCACGCCGCCCGCAGTAACACTGGACGCTATGTCAGCCGCCTAACTAGCGGTACCCTGGCGGTAATCATGGCGGGCGGGCGGGGCGAACGCCTCAAAGCACTCACCGAACGACGCTGCAAACCGGCGACACCGTTTGGCGGTAAGTTTAGAATCATCGATTTCGTACTCTCGAATTGTATCAACTCCGGGATTCGCCAAATCGCGGTACTGACCCAATATAAGTCTCAGTCCTTGATTCAGCATATTCAACGCGGTTGGAGTTATTTACGCGGCGAGATGGGCGAATTTGTCGAAATCATTCCCGCCCAGCAACAACTCGGCAAACACTGGTATAGAGGCACGGCCGACTCGGTGTACCAGAATCTCGAATTTATTCGTTCGCATAATCCGACCCATGTCTTGATCCTCGCCGGCGATCATATCTATAAAATGGACTATGGCCCGATGATTGCCGAGCATGTACAAAATGAAGCGGATATTACCGTGGGCGTGGTCGACGTCCCCATTGAACGCGCACATGAATTTGGAATTCTGACCACCGACACCCAAAATCGAGTGACGAAATTCGCAGAAAAGCCCCTCGCTCCAGACTCTATTCCAGGTCATGCGAATATGGCACGCGCCTCCATGGGCATCTATGTCATTGCTATGGACCGACTCGAAAAATTGCTAGTA
>JAYVYN010000086.1:0-10411 GCA_043784265.1 Gammaproteobacteria bacterium
CGGAGTCCAAACCCTTTAATCAGTCGATCGGTTATATGGATCGATTGGATTATGTTTCCATGATGTGCAATGAACACGCCTATGTCATGGCTATTGAGAAATTACTCGGCGTAGGTCCGCCATTGCGCGCCCAATATATTCGAGTGATGTTCGATGAAATTACGCGGATATTAAATCATCTGATGTGGTTAGGAGCACATGGACTTGATATCGGCGCGATGACGGTTTTTTTGTACTGTTTTCGCGAGCGCGAAGATTTGATGGATTGCTACGAGGCGGTCTCCGGCACGCGAATGCATGCAACCTATTATCGTCCAGGCGGTGTATATCGTGATTTACCCGATGTAATGCCTAAGTACCAACACTCCCAGTGGCGCAGTAAAAAAGACGTTGATCGCTTAAACGAAAAACGTTCGGGTAGTTTGTTGGATTTCATCGAAGATTTCACCAATCGGTTTCCTGCCTGTGTCGATGAGTACGAGACCTTGTTGACGGATAACCGAATTTGGAAGCAGCGCACCGTGAATATTGGGGTGGTTAGCCCAGAACGTGCAATGCAGTTAGGTTTTTCGGGGCCGATGCTGCGCGGTTCAGGTGTTGAGTGGGATTTGCGGAAAAAGCAGTCTTATGATGTTTATGATCGGGTAGATTTCGATATTCCGGTCGGCGTCAATGGTGATTGCTACGATCGTTATTTAGTGCGCGTCGAGGAGATGCGGCAATCTAATCGTATTGTGCAGCAATGCACGCAATGGTTGCGACAAAACCCCGGACCGGTCATGTTAGATGATCGTAAGATAAGACCGCCGACTCGCGAGCAAATGAAGGGCGATATGGAATCGCTGATCCACCATTTTAAATTGATGACCGAAGGTTATTGCGTGCCGCAGGGCGAGGTGTATGCCGCCGTTGAAGCTCCGAAAGGGGAGTTGGGTGTCTATTTGGTGTCGGATGGTGCCAACAAACCTTATCGACTGAAAGTCCGAGCACCGGGATTTGCACATTTGGCGGCGCTAAATGAAATGGTTTCAGGTCATATGTTGGCCGACGTGGTCGCCGTGATCGGCACCCAAGATATAGTTTTTGGCGAGATTGATCGATGAGCTTGCAATTGTCTACCCATGTTCGTGAAGAGATTGATCGTTGGGTGGCAAAATTCCCGCCAGAGCACAAACGTTCTGCGGTCATTTCCGCGTTACACGCGGCTCAGCATGCAAATAATGGATTTCTAAACACAGAAATTATGGATGCCGTTGCCAGCTATCTAGGGTTAGCACCTATCCAGGTGTATGAAGTGGCTACTTTTTATTCGATGTTCGAAACCAAGCCTGTGGGCCGTCATCACGTTTCAGTGTGTACCAATATCTCGTGTATGTTGCGAGGCTCGGCGGAAGTGGTCGATCACGTCGAAAAGAAACTCGGTATCAAGACGGGTGAGAGTACGCCTGACGGGCGAATCTATTTAAAATGCGAAGAAGAATGTTTGGCCGCTTGTACCGGCGCGCCCATGATGATGGTCGACCATATCTTCCATGAGAATCTCAACCCGGAAAAAATAGACAAGATTCTGGACGATCTGATATGAGTAGAGTGCACTAATGGCCTATGAACAGAATCAATTGATTTTTGACGTTCTAAAATATGAGCGTCCTTGGACGCTGGCGGGTTACCGACAGTCTGGGGGGTATGAAGCCTGGGAAAAGATTCTGCGTGAGCAAATTCCTCGTGAGAAAGTTATTGAGGAAGTTAAGAATTCAGGGCTACGTGGACGCGGTGGCGCGGGTTTTCCAACGGGCGTGAAATGGGGATTCATGCCCCGAAGCTCGCCGGTTCAGAAATATGTGGTGTGCAACTCCGATGAATCTGAGCCGGGTACCTGCCACGATCGTGATATTTTGCGCTTTAATCCGCACTCTGTAATTGAGGGGATGGCAATTGGCGGATACTCGATGACCGCGACCGTTGGCTATAACTATATTCGTGGCGAGTTTTTAGGTGAACCCATTCCTCGGTTTGAAGCAGCCTTACAAGAGGCCTATTCCGCAGGGTTACTTGGAAAGAATATTTTAGGTTCAGGCGTTGATTTTGATTTACATATGTTTGTCGGCGCGGGCGCTTATATCTGTGGTGAAGAGACGGCTTTGTTAGAGTCGCTCGAAGGCAAACAAGGTAAGCCACGTTTTAAGCCTCCGTTTCCCGCGAACTTTGGTTTATATGGTAAGCCCACCACTATTAACAACACCCAAAGTTTCGCCTCAGTGCCGATGATCCTACGTAAAGGTGCAGCATGGTTTGCGGGTCTAGGACCCCTTAATTCCGGTGGCACCGTGATTTTTTCAGTGTCGGGGCATGTCAACAAACCGGGTAATTTAGAGCTGCCGCTAGGGATACCCTTTACCGAGCTCTTAAGCTTGGCGGGTGGGGTCTGGAAAGGCCGCAAACTCAAAGCCGTTATTCCCGGCGGCTCATCCTGTCCTGTAGTGCCTGGGTCTACGATGTTGGCAATCAATATGGACTACGACTCGGTTAAAAAGGCGGGATCGTCAATAGGCACGGGCGCGGTAATTGTGATGGATGAGACCACCTGTATGGTGCGCGCCTTGCAACGATTAACTCGATTTTATCGATCGGAGTCTTGTGGTCAGTGCACACCGTGTCGGGAAGGAACCGGTTGGCTGGATCGTGTGTTGCTGCGAATTTTAGCCGGACAGGGACGTGGCGAGGATTTAGAGATGCTGGTGGATGTGGCGGGTCGAATTGAAGGCCATACCATATGCGCATTGGGAGACGCGGCTGCGTGGCCGGTGCAAAGTTTCCTAAAACATTTTCGCCCTGAGTTTCAATACATGATCGAACATCAAGGACGTTCGATTGTTGAGGACGCGCCCGCAGTGGCGGCGTAGGGGCGCACATGAGCGACGATACTGTCAACATTGAGGTTAATGGCATACCGCTGAAGGCTCGCAAGGGCCAAATGATCATGCAGGTTACCGATCCAGCGGATATTTACATTCCGCGGTTTTGTTACCATGAGAAATTATCCGTGGCCGCCAATTGCCGTATGTGTCTGGTGGAGGTGGAGAAGGCGCCTAAGCCTTTACCGGCCTGTGCCACGCCGGTCACCGAAGGGATGAAGGTCTTTACTAAATCGCCGAAGGCGATTGCTGCGCAAAAAGCCACCATGGAATTTTTGTTGATTAATCATCCGTTGGATTGTCCGATTTGCGATCAAGGCGGTGAATGCGAATTACAAGATCAAGCGATCGGGTTTGGTCGTGATATTTCGCGCTTTGCAGAACGCAAACGCGTGGTGAAGGATAAAAATCTGGGACCCCTCGTATCCACCGATATGACACGCTGCATTCATTGCACTCGTTGCATACGTTTCGGTCAGGAGATTCAGGGCTATCCGCAGATGGGCACTACCGGTCGCGGCGAAAATATGGAGGTGGGTACTTACATCGAGCAAAGCGTCGATCATGAGCTTTCCGCTAATATCATTGACTTGTGTCCGGTAGGCGCGCTAAACAATAAGCCGTTCCGTTATAAAGGGCGCTCGTGGGAAATGACGCAGCATGCTTTGATCTCGCCGCATGATGCATTCGGCACCAATTTATACGCTCATGTACTGCGTGGGAAATTAATGCGCATGGTGCCACGCGAGAATGAGTCGATAAACGAGACTTGGATTGCGGATCGTGATCGATTCGGTTTCGAAGGTATGTATTCGCAAGACCGAGTATCGCAACCTATGATGCGCATCAACGGTATTCTTGAAGTAGTGGATTGGGAAACCGCGGTGAGCGCGGCGGCCGCGGGATTGCAGAAAATTAAAACCGATCATGGTACGGCGGCGACAGGTTTCCTGGGCTCACCCATGTCGACTACCGAAGAACTGTATCTGTTGGCCCGTATCGCTCAGGGCTTAAGTTGTAACAATATTGACCATCGCTTGCGGCAACTCGACTTCCGTGCCCAGGAGCACGAGGCCTTAGTTCCATCTTTAGGCTTAAAAATTGCTGATATAGAACGATTAAATGGGGTACTCGTAGTTGGCTCGCACCTGCGTCATGAGATGCCATTGTTGGCGCATCGTTTACGCAAGGCGGCGACTAAGGGCAACGCAAAAATTGGATTCTTAAACCCAAAGCGTTTCGAGTATTTATTTCCGGTGGCGGCGTATGGCGTTGCTGAGAATAGTATGGTGGAAGATTTGACCGCGATTGTGCACGCCGCGGCCGATGCGCTCGGAAAGACCTTTTCTGGCGGTATCGCGGTCACCGTCGGGGAGAACCATCGGCAGCTCGCGAGCGCTTTATTGTCCGGCTCGAACCGGGCGGTGATTTTGGGCAATTTGGCGCAGCGACATCCTGATTATTCGAAGCTTCTGGCCCTATCGGCCGCGCTCGCAGATCTGTGCCAGGCCAGTGTAGGCCGCGTAACCGAAGGCGCCAATTCCGCCGGCGCTTATATGGCGGGTGCGGTTTCACATCGCGGCGCAGGTGGTTTGCCGCGCAACGCAGGATTGTCCGCTGCAGAAATGCTAAACACGCCGTTAAAAGCCTATGTTTTATTCGGTGGCGTGGAGCCTGCCACTGATCTCGGCGGAAGTATTTCAGGCGGTAGTACCATAAACCTTGCGAGCGCTGAGTTTGTGCTGGCAATGACCGCACATCTACCCGACAGCGTGCGCGCTTTGGCCCACGTGGTGCTTCCGATTGGAGTGTTCGCTGAGACCTCGGGTACCTATGTGAATGT
The DNA here is from genome assembly GCA_043784265.1 of Gammaproteobacteria bacterium. Lineage (GTDB taxonomy): Bacteria > Pseudomonadota > Gammaproteobacteria > Steroidobacterales > Steroidobacteraceae > Bog-1198. Next base: position 4,759 of record JAYVYN010000086.1, read on the forward strand.
AGAGGGGACCTGGCAAAGTTGGGCCGGTGCGGCCAAGCCGATCGGCGAGAGCCGCCCCGGTTGGAAAGTCTTAAGGGTGCTCGCCAATATGCTGAATCTTAAGGGCTTTGAGTACGCCAGTTCAGATGAAATTTTGGTTGAACTTAAAACTCTCTGTGATACGCAGAGCGCGTCGCAAGCGCCCGGACAAGCATTACCATTGCAAGCCTTGTCGAACTCGGGCTCGCAGGACTTAGGCGTGCGGCATTCCTGGATGAGTATCCCGCCCTATCAGGGAGATGCCCTGGTTCGTAGATCTGACGCACTTCTTAAAACCGTGGACGGGCAGATGGCCCGTGCGGTGCTCTAGTTATGTGGGAGTGGGGCGCACTACGAGGTTGGCTATCCGGCCTATTGACACCATTTTGGGCCAGTCCGCTATTGACAGCAGTACAGATTCTGATGGTCATGATAGGTTTGGTTCTTACCATGGCCTTCTATACCTTGGCAGAACGTAAGATTATCGGCTGGATTCAATCGCGTCGCGGCCCTAACCGGGTCAATCTATTTTGGATTCCGGGGCTGGGGCAGCCATTCGCTGACGTCATTAAATTGATGTTCAAAGAAATCATCATTCCCGCCGACGCCAATGGCTTCCTATTTAGGCTCGCGCCTTTTTTGAGTTTGGTTCCGGCGTTGGCTATATGGGCGGTTATCCCTTTCTCACCGCAACATGCGTTTGCCAACATAGATGCAGGCTTGCTTTATGTTCTAGCACTGACGTCTATGGGGGTCTATGGAATAATTTTGGCGGGCTGGGCGGCGAACTCAAAATATGCCTTCTTAGGCGCAATGCGCTCTGCGGCGCAAATTGTTGCCTACGAGATTGCCATGGGGTTCGCGATGGTCGGTGTATTGATGGCCGCCGGAAGTCTCAATATCGGCGATATTATCGAAGCGCAGCGCGGTGGACCCTTAAGCTGGAATTGGTTTTGGTTGTTTCCCTTGTTGGTCGTGTATTTCATCGCCGGCGTCGCTGAGACCAATCGCGCGCCCTTCGATGTGGCCGAGGGCGAGTCGGAGATTGTGGCGGGCTTCCATGTGGATTATTCGGGAATGGCATTCGCGCTGTTTTTTATTGCCGAATACGTCAATATGATTTTGATTTCCGCTCTTACCGTCATATTCTTCTTTGGCGGTTGGTTGTCGCCGTTAGACGGATATCTATCCGAGTCCGCGTGGCTGGCGGGTCCCAGTTTTTTTTGGTTCGGCCTGAAGACACTGTTTCCGATGTTTTGCTTTTTATGGTTGCGGGCGACCTTCCCGCGTTATCGCTACGATCAGATTATGCGCTTGGGTTGGAAGGCACTAATTCCCGTCACTCTTGTTTGGTTGTTGGTTGAAGGCTTCATGGTCTATTTCCATGTCGGTCCGTGGAAGGGGCATCTGTAATGCAGGCAATACGCAGTTTCTTAAAGACTTTCCTTCTGTGGGAGCTATTGCAAGGTTTGTGGGTGACTTTCAAAGCGATGTTTCGTCGTAAGACGACCCTTAATTATCCCGAAGAGAAAACTCCACAAAGTGTCCGATTCCGCGGTTTGCATGCATTACGTCGTTACCCTAATGGCGAAGAGCGTTGTATTGCTTGTAAGTTATGCGAAGCCGTATGCCCGGCGCTTGCCATCACTATTGAGTCCGATGTGGGCGATGACGGGACCCGTCGAACCACGCGCTATGATATTGATTTATTCAAATGTATTTATTGCGGCTTTTGTGAAGAGGCCTGTCCGGTCGATGCGATAGTTGAGACCAGAATTCATGAATATCATATGGAAAATCGTGGTGAGAACATCATGACTAAGGATAAATTGTTAGGAATAGGTGATCGTTACGAGGCCATGATTGCAGCAGATCGTGCTGCTGATGCGAAGTATCGCTAATGTTCCCGACGATTTTATTTTTTGTCTTCGCGACGGTGTTGATAGCTGCGGCGCTCGGCGTAATTCTTGCACGTAATCCGGTGCATTCGGCTCTATTACTGGTGCTATGTTTTTTTAATAGCGCGGTCATTTGGATATTACTTGACGCAGAGTTTCTAGGAATTGTCCTGGTTTTGGTGTACGTCGGCGCCGTGATGGTGTTGTTCTTATTTGTGGTCATGATGCTGGATGTCAACCTTGAGGAATTTCGCGACGGTTTAACTGATTACTGGCCTTTGGCCGCGTCGGTTGCAGGCTTTGTGGTGTTTGCAATCATCAATGTCATTGTGGTGAAGCACTTAGGCGGAGCTAGCCTGCGGTCCGCGCCCGCGCTTGCCGAGGGTTACTCGAATACTCGCGCTTTAGGAACAGTGCTATTTACTCGATATGCCTATGCCGCCGAGATCGCTTCGGCCATTCTATTGGTGGCGAGCGTTGCTGCCATTGTGCTGACGTTGCGTCGACGGACCGGGGGTAAACTACAAAATATCGCGCAACAGGTGGCGGTGCGCGCTCGTGATCGGGTACGGATTGTTAAAATGACGGCCGAGAAACGCCCATGATCTCACTCGCTGCGGTGCTGACACTCTCCGGGATTTTATTCGCAATTGCGGTAGCCGGTGTATTCTTAAATCGAAAAAATATCATCGTATTACTGATGTGTATTGAATTGATGTTGTTGGCAGTTAATTTCAACTTCGTAGCGTTTTCCCGTTATCTCGGGGATATCAGTGGCCAGATATTCGTATTCTTTATTTTGACCGTTGCGGCGGCGGAAGCAGCCATTGGTCTTGCCATTTTGGTAGTGCTGTTTCGTGAGCGTCGCAGCATTAACGTCGAAGATCTCGATACGCTGCAAGGCTAAAGGGCAGGGTAGTCATTAACATGCAATCTATTTATTTGACTATTGCACTGGCACCATTGCTTGCGGCCATAGTTGCGGGCCTCGCGGGTCGCATGGTGGGTCGCGCGGGTGCGCACAGCATTACCATTCTGGGAGTTGCCGTCTCGTGTGGGCTTTCACTGTATGTATTGTGGAAATTACTATTCGACGGCATGGCGGCCTTTAACGGTTCGGTCTACACCTGGTTAATCAGCGACGGTCTACGGCTAGAAGTCGGATTTTTGATCGATCATTTATCTGCCATGATGATGGTGGTTGTCACCTTCGTTTCCTTGATGGTGCATATTTATACTGTCGGCTATATGCATGATGACGCGGGATATCAGCGTTTTTTTAGCTATATCTCGCTATTCACGTTCTCGATGCTGATGTTGGTCATGTCGAACAACTTTATGCAGTTATTTTTCGGTTGGGAGGCCGTCGGTGTGGTCTCCTACTTGCTGATTGGTTTTTGGTATACGCGACCCACCGCTATAATTGCAAATCTTAAGGCATTCCTAGTTAACCGCGTCGGTGACTTCGGGTTTGTGCTGGGTATAGCTGCTGTTTTGAAATTTACTGGGTCATTGGATTACGCCACTGTGTTTGCGCGCTCTGATCAAATCGTCGGCGGATACATCCAAATAACCGATGCGATCACGTGGCCAGCGATCACTTTTACGTGTATTTGTTTATTCATTGGTGCCATGGGCAAATCGGCCCAGATGCCCCTACATGTCTGGTTGCCGGATTCTATGGAAGGACCCACGCCTATTTCGGCTTTAATTCACGCGGCGACAATGGTCACCGCCGGCATTTTTATGGTGGCACGGATGTCGCCTTTGTTCGAGTTATCTGAAACTGCCCTGTCGGTAGTGCTGATTGTCGGTGCGACCACAGCTTTTTTTATGGGACTGCTTGGAGTTGTGAATAACGATATCAAACGCGTGGTGGCTTACTCGACTTTGTCCCAGTTAGGCTATATGACCGTTGCGCTTGGCGTGTCGGCCTACGGCGCCGGTATTTTCCACCTAATGACCCATGCGTTCTTCAAGGCGTTACTTTTTTTGGCAGCAGGCTCCGTTATCATGGCGATGCATCATGAGCAAGACATGCGACGTATGGGCGGACTACGAAAATATTTGCCGATAACGTATGGAACTTTTTTAGTAGGATCGTTGGCTTTAATTGGCTTTCCGGGAACCTCCGGGTTTTTCTCTAAAGATGCGTTGATAGATGCAGTCCATGGTTCACACCGAGTAGGCTCCGGATATGCGTATTTTTGTGTGCTAAGTGGCGTATTTATAACTGCCCTGTACACCTTTCGGATGTTTTTTATGACTTTTCATGGCAAGGAGCGCATGGATCATCATACCCAACAGCATTTACACGAGAGTCCTTGGGTAGTGACTTTGCCGCTGGTGTTACTCGCCATCCCTTCGGCAATGGTTGGATGGTTCACGGTAAAGGCGATGTTGTTTGGCGATTTCTTTGCAGGCGCTATTAAAGTGTTGCCGGGACACGATGTATTGGCTCGGGTGGGCGAGGAATTTCAAGGACCGGGTGAGTTTATCTTAGGCGCGTTGCAATCAGCTCCCGTATGGTTGGCGCTGTTGGGGGTTGCTACCGCTTGGATGTTCTTTTTGCGTAAACCAGAATGGGCCAATTCAGTGGAGCGATCGTTCAAATGGCTGCAAATCGTGTTGCTGGAGAAATATGGTTTCGACTGGTTTAACGAGCACGTAATTGTGGCCGGTAGTCGCTTGTTAGGCGGTGGCTTATGGCGCATCGGTGACCAAACACTGATCGATGACGGCCTGGTGAACGGCAGTGCGAGGGCCGTGGGCTGGTTGGGATCGGTGATGCGTTATGCCCAGTCCGGTTATTTATATCACTACGCGTTTGCGATGATTTTAGGTTTAGCCTCATTGTTGCTGTGGCTGATATGGCGAACATGATGTTAGGCGGCCATTTATTAAGCGCGTTAATTGGGTTGCCCATTGCCGGGGGCTTCGCGGTCTTGGCCCTTGGGGAAAATCGGGCTGCCGCTAAATGGTTATCGTTGCTGGTGTCGTTGGCCGTGCTGGCTCTTTGTGTGCCGCTGTATGAGGCTTTTGATACGACGACTGCCGCCATGCAGTTTGTGGAACAAGCGACCTGGATTCCCGCTATTCATTCACAATTTTTTATTGGCATCGACGGCATTTCTATGCCGCTGATAGTGCTAACGACTTTTACTACGGTGCTAATTGTCATTGCGGGCTGGGAGAACGTTGAGAAGCGAGTGGCGCAATATTTCGCTGCATTTTTGATTTTAGAAGGTTTGATGCTTGGCGTATTCGTGGCGCTTGACGGCATCTTGTTTTATGTATTTTGGGAGGCCATGTTGATTCCGATGTTTATCATCATCGGAGTATGGGGTGGAGCAAGACGAGTCTACGCCACGATCAAGTTTTTTCTGTATACCTTTATTGGATCGTTGCTGATGCTGGTCGCCTTAATTTACTTGTATCTGCAAACAGGAAGCTATGCGTTAGAAGCCTTTCAGCACGTGAATTTAAGCCTGACTGAGCAGACCTACATATTCCTGGCATTCTTCGCCGCTTTTGCGGTCAAAGTGCCTATGTGGCCAGTACACACCTGGTTACCTGATGCGCATGTCGAAGCACCGACCGGGGGTTCAGTCGTATTAGCCGCGATCATGCTCAAAATGGGCGGATACGGATTTCTGCGACTATCGTTGCCGATTACCCCAGATGCCAGTCGTGAACTGGATTGGCTGATGTTGGGCCTCTCACTCGTCGCCGTCGTC
>JAYVYN010000087.1:0-10605 GCA_043784265.1 Gammaproteobacteria bacterium
GCCTCGTTAAGTTCAGATCGTGCGGGTTTGTCGGAGCGCGCGCAAACGCTCAGCAACTCACGAAAATATTTTTGACTTGTATCTCGGTTGCCGCTGAGCCGAGCTGCGTGCGCCGCTCCGTAAAGAGCATTGAAGCGCCGCGGCTCTTTCTTGAGCGTGGCTGCAAATTGCGCTAATGCCTTAGCAGGCTCGTCCATCGCCAAAAACATCGCTCCAGTCAACTCCCGCGCCGGTGATAGTGGCCCCGGTGTGACGACGCTTTTTTCGGTTGCATCTTCCATCTCCGCGGCTGATTCCATCTGCCGCAATGCTTCCTCTTTGGCGCCCGTTGCTAGCGCTGACCACGCGGCGACGGTGAGCGCCTGGATTTCCACCTGCCGTGCCCAGTACGGGTCACCGGCTTTCAAGAGGCGCTCCTGAATCTGCTTCAGCGCTGTGGCTGCCTGGTGGGCCGCCGTCGCATGCCCCAGTCGCGCTGCGCCTAGCCCTCGGGCGAACCAGGTTATCGCGTCTGTAAATGGAAACGGGGACTCCTTCAACTCAAGCTGTTCCGCTTGCTGCCAGGCGCCTCTTTCCAGCGCATAGCGTGCCGGGATCGCGGCAAGCGCAAAATATCCAGCCACAGGGGGTCCGGCGCCGATCAGCACTGCCTTCGGATCGAAACGTGATGCTATTTCCGGCAAAGATTTTACTATTCGTGCGGCCGCGTCGTCCTGTCCGGTTTGCAAGTAAGCGTAGATCTCGTAGTCGCTAGCATGTAATTCTTCTGCTGTCTGACCTTGCCGCCGAGCCGCGGCCGCGGCGGCTACATTGCTATCAATAGATGCTTGCCAATCTCCCAACCGGGTAAATGTATGCGACGGCATATGCAGCGCATGCGGTGCATCGGGGGCGATGTCAGAATAGCGTTGCGCCGCGACAAGCGCTCGCGCCGCCAGAGGCGGCACGTCATACGCGTGGATAATATAGTGCGCCAGTCCGGGATGCGTTGGTTCCTGCTTAAACAATTTCTCGAGAATTGCCCCCGCCTTGAGCTGGTCCGCATAGGTCTTGTCGCTGCGATCTGCCGCAACGGCGAGCGCCAATGCGTAGAAAATCTGCGCTTCGTGATCTTGCGGATATTTCGTCGCTACCTCTCCCATGGCGTCTCGATAGGCGAGCAAACGTACCGCCTGCGGTGTGGTTTCGAAGTTTCGAAATAAATTGCTGACGGCTGCCAGATAGGCACCTTCCCGTTCAGTCTTCGCCCCCGCCATTTCGCCGCGTCGGGCGCTGTCGCGTCCAAGTTGCAACAGGGCCTTATTGACCGTTCCAGGTGCGAACGGATTTCCCCAATCGCTCAGCGCGATTCCCCAATAGGCGATTGAGCACGAAGCATCTGTTGCTAACGCCATGTTAAAGCCGTCTATGGCGCGACTGAATTGAAACGAATGCAGTAACGCCACTGCGCGGTTAATGTCACTCTGGGCGGAGTTATTGCACGATGTATGAAATTGCACTGTTCCCAGCTTTTCGTCCGTCTCAGGCTGATGCTCCTGCCCCAAGCTGTGCGAGGCCGCCAAAGCCAATAGAGTAGCTGTGATAAATTTTATACCGCTCAATCGAGTCCGCTCCTGTAATGACGATGGCTCGGCGTCATCTTTTCTGGGCATGCGCCAGTTGAATCCCGTGTCGCCTTGATTGCATTTGACTATGACATACAGCCGTCCACCGCATTGTAATAATTAAACGCGTGCGCCTCTTCATCAATTGCCGCAGTAACTCCCGCCCAGCCTTAGGATCAGCAGCGTGTCAATCTTTCCCAGCCAGTCCAGTCGACACGTCGGCATGACACGCAGCCCTGACTCGCAGCCCTGACTCGCAGGTGATGGCGGCTCCGTCCACACTAGTGACCAGCGGTGCTGCAACAGCAAGGGTTTGCACCCCGTGCTAGACCAGAATGGCGATGCTTTTCGTGGTACTAGGCAACCATTATCTCCTTTGCCCAGCAAACTTACACCATGCCATCAATGACTCCTAAGACCTTCATCCGACGATTTCAGACATGCCTTTAGCGGCAATGGAGGATAAAGACACGGAACGGAATATTGTGCACGCTTAGGCTAGTAGTGGCGGTATTCGAGCGATTTTACAAAACGTAAATTGAAAATTAATGCAGCAAGCTCACTCGTGGCTTTAGCCGCGCATCCCAATAGAGTTGTTGTTGGACCTCAAGATCAGTCTGAATCACGCCCCCAAAATGGACCAACTAATTCCGTTCTTAATTTGAAAGTTAAGAAATTGCCGGGCAGATTTGAATTTCCAGCAGCGGCGGTCTCGGCGGCATTGGTCTTGCCAGACGACCGGCGCCACCGATCGTCTCAATTAATCACCTAATCAATCACCCATCAATCAATCATCCATCAAAAAACTACGGAGCTGTTCGCTTCGACTGGGATGCCTAAGTTTACGCAGCGCCTTGGCTTCTATCTGCCGAATGCGTTCGCGGGTGACGTCGAACTGTTTACCCACTTCTTCTAGGGTGTGATCGGTATTCATGTCGATGCCGAAACGCATGCGTAGCACTTTGGCTTCGCGTGGCGTTAGTTGAGCGAGTACCGAGTGGGTGGTTTCGCGCAAGGATTCGGTGGTGGCTGAATCAATAGGTGAGGATACGGAGGTGTCTTCAATGAAATCGCCTAAGTGCGAATCCTCATCATCGCCAATCGGGGTTTCCATGGAGATCGGTTCTTTAGCGATCTTTAATACCTTGCGGACCTTGTCCTCGGGCATTTCCATGCGTATTGCCAGTTCTTCCGGTGTCGGCTCGCGACCCATTTCCTGCAACATCTGGCGAGAAATGCGATTGAGTTTATTAATAGTCTCAATCATATGCACTGGAATACGAATGGTGCGCGCTTGATCGGCGATCGAGCGGGTAATTGCCTGGCGAATCCACCATGTTGCATAAGTCGAGAACTTGTACCCGCGGCGATATTCAAACTTATCCACGGCCTTCATCAAGCCGATATTACCTTCTTGGATAAGATCCAAGAATTGCAGGCCACGATTCGTGTATTTCTTGGCGATAGAAATCACGAGGCGCAGATTGGCTTCGACCATTTCTTTCTTCGCGCGTCGTGCCTTGGCCTCGCCAATGGATACTTCACGATTGATTTCTTTGATCTCGCTAATGAGCACATGGTAAATGCCCTCAAGATTGGCGAGTTTGTTCTGCCGCCGTTCGATCTCGTCCTTAAACTTCAACAGAGCAGGCGAATAACGCTTCTTAGACTTAATATGCTTATCAAGCCACTTAGTCGAAGTTTCGTTCTTCGGGAAGGTTGAGATGAAATCCTTGCGCGGCATGCCAGCCTGTTTAATGCACAAGAACATGATTTCTTTTTCAAGCAAGCGTACTTCGGTGACATGCTGGCGTAGATGATCAATTAATTGATCAAACATCTTCGGTGCTAGCTTCAATTCCATCAATTCGCCACAAATCTTTTTGCGGATCTTCAAAGTCTTCGGGTCTTTTGAACCGACCTTATCCAATGCGGCTAAAAACTGATGATGAATCTTCGCAATTGAGGCAAAACGCTTGCCGGCTTCGATCGGATCCGGACCGGTATCGATGGCTTCTTCTTCCTCGTCGCCTGCGGCTTCGTCGTCGTCGTTGGCGGGGAGCTCGGGTTCGAGCGCCATGAGTTTGGGATTCTGCGGTTGCGCAATTTCATCCGGCGCATTCGGGTCTATGAAGCCTACGATCACATCGACCAGGCGCATCTGACCGGCTTTAACTTTCTCGTAGTGACCTAACAATAAGTCATAGGTGCCGGGATAACTGCCGAGCGCGATTTTAACCGCCGCGAGACCTTCTTCGATGCGCTTGGCAATTCGGATTTCGCCTTCGCGAGTCAACAATTCGACCGTGCCCATTTCGCGCATGTACATGCGCACCGGATCGGTGGTGCGACCGAATTCGGCGTCGAGGTTGGCAAGGGCCGCAGTGGCTTCTTCTACGGCTTCTTCGTCGGGCGCGGCGGTCGCGTCGGTGAGCAGTAATGACTCGGCATCGGGTGCCTTTTCATAGACCGGAATGCCCATGTCATTAATCATGTTGACGATATCCTCGATCTGTTCAGGATCGACGATCTCGCTCGGCAAATGATCGTTTACTTCGGCGTAGGTGAGGTAGCCCTGTTCCTTACCGCGCGCTATGAGTAATTTTAGCTGCGATTGGCGCTCGTCCGCGATTTGATTTGCTGTGCCTGCTGGGGCTTTTTTGCTCAAAGGGACGCCTCGTGGTTGCTAGAGTTAAACAGGTAGCCGGTAAGTATACGATTGCCGCCGCCGCCTCGCCAACATAAATAGCGAAAGCCTCTACAGAGGCGATCGAGATCGCCCTTTATGCTGCAGAAGAGAGCTTAATTCTATCTTTTCGTCGGAATTCAAGCCCATTTCCTCGGATTTCAGCAGTAATTCATTCATTCTTTGGCCTGGACCATATTCTTCCACTAATTTTTCGACCGCCATTTGCAGCTCATAGCCTGCCAATTGGGCGTCTGCGACCAGTGGCTGGGCTATGGCAAGCTGGGCGAGGCGTTCATATTCAGGCCGATCGCGCCAGCGTTCGAGTAGCGCGGCGGTGCTGGTAGCCTCGCCGAGAGCCGCTTCGAGCATTTCATCGAGCACGGCGACACCGGGTTTACTCAAGGTCTTAAGTTGCGCCCTATTTTGGACCGCTCGCGCCGCAGCCGGGTAGTGCAGTACCAAACTAATCGCCTGGGTTAACATATTGCCGCGACCGGCGCTCATGCGCGCCTGCCTGACCTGAGGCTTAGACCCTAAAGCCGCTGCGGCGGCAGATTCTTTAGGAGTGCCACCGGCGAGGAGGAGAGACTGCAGTTTGGGGGCGGGCATCCGAATTTGACCTGCTAGCCGATCCACCAACAGTTCGCGGTAAACGCCTTCGGGCAAACGCGCGAACAAGGGCCGCGCCAACGCTGCGAGTTTGGCACGGCCGTCGACATGAGTCAGATCGACCTCGATCAATAAATGCTGGATCAAATATTCGGATAAAGGCAGAGCGCAGCTAAGCCGTGCTTCGAAAGCCGTGGCCCCTTCTTCGGCCACTAAGGTATCGGGATCATGACCTTCGGGTAGAAAAAGAAATTTTAGTTCGCGACCATCGCGTGCGAGACTTAAGGCGTTTTCGAGCGCCCGCCAGGCTGCCTGCCTGCCGGCTCGATCTCCGTCAAAGCAGAACACCAGCTCGCTGGTCATTCGGAAAACTTTGTTCAAATGTTCTTGAGTGGTGGCGGTGCCCAGCGTCGCGACCGCGTAGGTGATGCCGGCTTGGTGCAGCCGCACCACATCCATATATCCTTCGACAATCATCAGGCGCTTAAAATCGGTGCGGGCCTGTCGCGCCTCATACAGCCCGTACAGCTCGCGACCCTTATGAAACAAGGGTGTTTCTGGTGAATTAAGATACTTGGGTTCACCTTGATCGAGGATGCGACCGCCAAAGGCAATCACGCGTCCGCGCGAATCGCGAATGGGAAACATCAGTCGATCCCGAAAGCGGTCGTAGAAGCCGGTCTGGCGTTCGGTGCCGCGTGCGTCGCGTTCAATAATCAATCCGCCTTGCAACAGTCGGCGTCGATCTTCTTCTTCGAGCCCGAATCGATTGAGCAGTGCGTTCCAAGAGTCGGTGGCGTATCCCAGTGCGAATCGGGTCGCCGTGGGCGCATCGATACCGCGCTTTTCTAGATATTTTTGCGCGCGTGAATGGTCGGCGAGGTTTTGTTCGAAGAAGCGCGATGCTTGGGCCATGACATCGTGCAGGTCAGCGCTGCCGGGAACTTGCGCCGTTTGTGCTTCGCGGGGTAGTTCTAGGCCTGCGCGTTGGGCTAAGTCCGCCACGGCATCGACAAATCCCAATTTCTCGTACTGCATGAGAAAGCCCACCACGGTGCCGTGTGCGCCGCAGCCGAAGCAATGATAAAATTGCTTATCGGGACTGACCCAGAAGGACGGGGATTTCTCGTTGTGAAAGGGGCAACAGGCTTTGAATTCGCGGCCGGATTTCTTGAGTGCGACACGGGCACCAATGAGTTCTACGATATCGGATCGTGCGACGATCTCGTCGATGAACGATTGAGGGATGCGGCCGGCCATGGACCGCTTGCGGTCAACCGCCGAGCTTGGCTTTGATTTTGGCCCCGACTGCCGCCATATCGGCGCGGCCTTGCGCTTTGCCCTTGATGAGGGCCATGACTTTGCCCATGTCCTTAATGCTGGCGGCACCGGTGCTTGCGACGGCATCGGTAATCAAGGCATCGATCTCGGCTTCGCTCAGTTGCGAGGGTAAGTAGCCTTGTAATAGCGTTATTTCAGCGTTTTCTATTGCGACCAAATCGGGGCGATTACCGGCTTCAAACTGCAGCACGGATTCTTTGCGTTGCTTGATCATTTTTTCAAGCACGCTCAGCACCTGGGAGTCGTCTAGGTTAATGCGCTCGTCGACTTCGCGCTGCTTAATGGCCGCGGTAATCATGCGAATACGCCCGAGGCGCTCTTTTTCGCCGGAGCGCATCGCCGCTTTCATATCGTCGGTTATGCGCTCTTTGAGAGACATTTTAAGCTCAATAAGACGGGTACGAGGGCCGAGCAGGCGCTGCAGCCGGTGGGGCTGCTGGAGGTCCGCCCATGCCGCGCATATTGTCGCGCGACAGGCGCTTCAAGTGACGCTTAACCGCCGCCGCTTTTTTACGCTTTCGTTCCTGGGTGGGTTTTTCGTAGAATTCGCGACGCCTCAGTTCAGTGAGCACGCCAGCTTTTTCGCAGGCACGCTTGAAACGACGCAGGGCGGCATCAAAATACTCATTCTCGCGAACACGAACGCTGGGCATTCAAACCTCAAAGGGGGCTAAGGCGCCGCCGACAATCGGCAACGGGGCGCGCATTCTAAAGGGCGCTCCCGCAAAAGGCAAAGGCTTGTGTGAAATGGTGGGTAAATCGGTGGTTTTTAGGGTAAGGTCCGGCCGCCCATGCGTGTTATCGGTATCGAAAGTTCCTGTGATGAGAGCGCGGTTGCCGTTTATGACGCGGCTCGCGGACTATTGTCACATCGGCTTTATAGCCAGATCGCGATGCATCGACCCTATGGGGGCGTGGTCCCTGAGCTTGCCTCGCGTGACCATTTGCGGCGTTTACTACCTTTATTGCGCGAAGCCCTGGATGAGTCAAAATCAGAGCGGGATTCCATTGATGCAATAGCCTATACGGCAGGCCCGGGCTTGATCGGGGCGCTTATTGTAGGGGCTGGGTTTGCCGCTAGTCTCGCCTATGCGTGGGGTAAGCCTGCGCTTGCCATTCATCACCTCGAGGGGCATTTGCTCGCGCCATTGCTTGAGCCGGATCCGCCGCAATTCCCGTTTTTAGCCCTGCTGGTTTCTGGCGGCCATACTCAGTTGGTGGATGTAGCGGGCTTGGGGCAGTACCGGATTTTGGGTGAGTCGTTGGATGATGCGGCGGGTGAGGCGTTTGATAAAACCGCTAAGCTGATGGGGCTACCCTATCCGGGCGGCGCTCAGTTGGCGGAGTTAGCCGAGCGTGGCCGTCCTGGGCACTTTGTTTTTCCGCGGCCGATGTTGGATCGCCCGGGGCTCGATTTTAGTTTCAGTGGTTTAAAGACCGCGGCCCTGGTGGCGTTGCGCGGGCGCGTGTTAGACGATCAAACTCGCGCTGATGTGGCGTTCGCCTTTCAAGAGGCGGTGGTCGATACCCTGGCTGAGAAATGTCGGCGAGCCTTGCACATGACGGGGCATTGCCGCCTGGTGGTTGCTGGCGGAGTGGGAGCCAACGTTCGGCTACGTACCCAGCTTGCGCAGGTTGCAGAGGCTAATGGTGCAAAATTGTATTTTCCGCGGGCGGAATTTTGCACGGATAATGGCGCCATGATTGCGTTGGCAGGCTGTATGCGGTTAGCGGCAGGGCTGGTCGCGGACGTGAGTGCGGTCGCGGGTGGGGCTATGGGGCCGCGCAGTCGCTCGTTTGCCGCGAGGGCAAAATGGGATCTCGCGACGGTTGAATCGCCGCTGGGTTTAGGTTAACAGGGTTAAAGAGCGTAAAGGATTTTAATGGATACGATTTTCATTCATGCGTTGAAGACTGAGGCCATCATCGGGATTTTCGATTGGGAGCGGCAGGTCAAGCAGACGGTCATTGTCGATCTTGAAATGAGTACTGACATTCGCAAGGCGGCGCTGAGCGATTCAATCGACGATACGTTGAACTATAAGCGGGTGGCGAAGCGCGTGCTCGCGTTTATTGAGGCTTCGCAATTTCATTTGGTGGAGACTATGGCGGAACAAATCGCCATGTTGGTTTTGTCTGAGTTCACTATAGCGAGCTTGCGACTGACTTTGAGTAAGCCGGGTGCGGTGCGCGGTTCGCGCGATGTGGGTATTGGGATTGAGCGTACTCAAAAAGATCTGGCTGAGTGGCGCTTGGCGAGTGGCGTGGCGGATGGCGACGTGGTGGGTAGCCCGCCGTGAGGGGCCATTGACAAGTGGCGTGGTGCTGGAGCGGGCGCTTACCTGGCGACAGGTTGCGAGCATTGCCGAGGGCGCGACGCTGGTTTTGGCTGATCCGACGCGAGAACGCATTCGCGCGGCTCGACGCTTGGTCGAGTCGATCGTAGCCCAAGGCATTCGGGCTTATGGCGTGAACACCGGCGTGGGTGCGCTTAGCGATGTATTGGTGGATCGGAGCCAGCAGCGGCAATTGTCGCGCAATATTGTGATGAGCCACGCGATTGGGGTGGGATCCCCGTTGGGGGTGTCTGAAACGCGGGCCATTATGGCCGCGGCCGTTAATAATTTTTCCCACGGATATTCTGGTATTCGATTAGCAGTGGCCGAGCGTCTGGTCGATTTTCTAACGCAGGATTGTGTGCCAGAGGTGCCCGCGGGTGGTTCGGTGGGTTATTTAACCCATATGGCGCATGTGTCGCTGACCTTGCTGGGCGAGGGATTTGTGGTGTTGAAGGGCACTCGGCTAGCCGCGGGCACGGCCCTGCAGACGATCGGAGTCGCGCCGTTGTTGCTCGAAGCTAAAGAAGGCCTAAGTTTAGTCAATGGAACGCCCTGTGCCACGGGACTAACGGCGCTGGCCTTACAGCGCGTGGATCGTTTGCTGGGATGGGCCGATGTTATTGCGGCGATGACCTTTGAGAATTTGCGGGGTCAGCTGGCTGCCTTTGATCCGCTCGTGTTGAGCTTGCGGGCTTCACCCTGCATCGTGCAAGTGGGTGAGCGTTTATGCGCGGTACTTAAAGATAGCGCTCTAGTGGCTGCAAGCGCGGGCGGTCGCACGCAGGATCCTTTAAGCCTACGAGCAATTCCTCAAGTACACGGTGCGGTTCGCGATCAGTTCGAGTTCGCAGCAAGTGTCGTGGAACGCGAGTTGGCCGCGGTAACTGATAATCCGATCGTGGCGGGAACACCGGAGGCGCCGCGCGCTCACTCGGAAGCGCATGCGGTGGGAGCTGCTATCGGTCTGGCGGCGGATTCGCTGGCTATTGCAGTCGCTGAGCTTGGCGCAATGTCAGAGCGACGTATTGATCGGCTGCTCAATCCGCTAGTGAGTCGCTTGCCTGCGTTTCTCGCGGTACAGGGCGGAGTGAATTCAGGATTCATGATTGCGCAATACACTGCAGTCGCGTTGGTTGCTGAGAATCGTCGCCTCGCGGCACCAGCAAGTGTGGATGGTGGAATTACGTCCGCGTTACAAGAAGATCATCTCAGTCATGCGACGCCCGCAGCGCTTAAGTTGCTCAAAATTATTGAGCATGCGGAAACGATTTTTGCGATTGAGCTTATGGCGGCTACCCAAGCCTATGAATTTCAGGATACCGCGCTGGCTCCCGCCGCGTATACCAAAGCCATCTATACGCAGGTTCGAGCACGAGTGCCGCAGTATCGGGACGATCGTCCGTTGGCTTACGATCTTGCGCGGGTGCGTGAGCTGTTGCGCACCACGCTAGCGGAAATTTAGCGGTATCGCCCGTTAAATGCTGCGTCCGCCGTCTACGGCGATTATTTGTCCGGTGATGTACGGGGCGTCTTGGGCTAAAAATAGGGCGGTGCGCGCAATGTCTTGGGGTGTGCCGTGGCGTTTGAGTGCGGTCTTGTTGATGATTTCCTGTTTCAAAACAGCGTCGATGGGTTCTTCGGGCCAGAGCACAGGCCCTGGTGCAATGCCGTTGACTCGGATACTGGGTCCGAGTTCGCGGGCTAATGAACGCGTGAGCATTGCAAGCCCCGCTTTGGCCGCACAGTATACTGGATGCGCCTTTAAAGGCCTTGAGGCATGGATGTCGATCATGTTGATGATGAGGCCCTGGTGCTGGGCCAAGCTAGGGGCGGCGGCCTGCGACAGGAATAGCGGGGCTTTTAAATTGCTGCCGATTAAATCATCCCACTGCGCAAGCGTAATTTTACCCACCGGGGTGGCGTAGAAGCTGGAGGCATTGTTAATCAACACATCAATTCTGCCAAATTCGCTCAAGGTTGCGGTAACCAACTTTTCGGGCGCATCTGCCTCGATAAGGTTGGC
>JAYVYN010000088.1:0-7966 GCA_043784265.1 Gammaproteobacteria bacterium
CATTTGCTCGCCCAAGGATTGCAAATCCGCAAAGCGCATCGCCAAGCGAGCGTGTTGGACGGAGAAATTTCTCAGGTATTTAACGCTGCAATGCCGGGCGAGAAAATGTTGGATGCTCGCCACCAAATGCAAACGCGACTGGATCGAATTCGTAAAACAGGAATCGGCCCACAAGTTTTTTTACATACCATGCAAGCCTTAAGCGCGTCCTTAGCAAACACGCCAAATACCAGCATTGAGTCCTTAAGTTTTAGAGAGAGCACGCTGGATATGAAAATGTCCGCGCCCAGTCTTGATGCGCTGTCTAAATTGAGTCAAGCCGTCGCAAGTCAGGGGATGCAAATCGAAATCCAATCCTCCACGCCCATCGCAAATGGCGTCGAAGCGCATGTACAGCTCCACAACAAGGGAGTTACACGATGAATAGATTACGTCAGTGGTATGAAAACTTAGCTGCGCGCGAGCAACGTGTGGTGGCGATCGGTGGCGCAGCACTGGCCGTGCTCATTCTTTTCGGCGCCATTTTATTGCCGGTGCAGTCGGCTGTTTCTGCGGCTGCTAAAAAAGTTGAAACAAAGCATGCCGATCTTGAGTGGATGCGCGCCAATCAGCAAAGCATTTTAACGGGAAGCACCCAACTTCCCGTGGATACCGGTGAGCCGCCCATGGTGCTCGTGGATCGAGTCGCTCGTGAGGCAGGCTTAGGTAACGCCTTACGCGGTACCGGACCGAGTGGCACCGCTGGCGTTCGCGTCCAATTGGAAGCGGCCGTATTCGATACTTTAATGGCATGGCTTGCCACCTTAGAGCAGCAGCACGGATTGATGATCGAATCAGTCACGATAGATCGGACAGCCAAGCCCGGAGTCGTGAATGCCAGTGTCACCTTCGCCCAGCCGCATTAGTCAATCGCCCCACTCGTACAGGGCATTCGTACTCATGGGGCTTGCCGTGGCGGCGGCGGTAACCTTGTGGGTATTACCCGCTTCTATGCTGGGTCATTTTCTGCCGGATGCCGTAAAACTGGAGGATTTATCCGGCACTTTGTGGCACGGCTCGGCCGAAAAACTACTTGTCGAAGGGCACGATACCGGGTCACTGGAATGGGTGCTGCATCCTAGTGGGCTATTACACTTCAAGATAGTCGCCGATCTACATTGGGTTAAATCAGGCGTGCAGATCGATGGCAATATCGTGCTGGATAAGACGAATTTTGAGATTCACGATTTGGTGGGAAGCGGCCCTATTGAAGATCTCCATGATTTTGGGGTACCCGCCGGTTGGATTGGACAAGCGGATATTCACCTAAACCCCATTGCCGGTACTTTTACCACTATAACTCGCGTGTCGGGTGATATTAAGGTTGAGCAAATCGCTTCTGCACAAATTGCCAATGGCACTTCTCTGGGCGACTATAATTTACATTTTCCCAGTAGCTCAGACACCTCCGAGGCAAGCGCTGCTATCAATGCTTCGCTCACTGATTTGGGTGGACCCGTTGAAACCATAGCCTCCGTGAAACTCGCAATGACGGAACACATGGCCACTCTCACAGGTACTATGAAAGCACGTAACGACGCGCCCGCCGCTCTACAAGAAGAAATTCAACGTCTGGCGCAGATGCGCGGGCGCGACGCGAACGGACGAGTGCCGGTGGACGTGGAGTTTACTTTTTAAGGCGCCCATTCGCGCCAGCCGCGCAGCAAAGGAAAGTACAATCCGACACGCACTGGCTCTGGACCCATCTTGCGCGCTAATGCGGCATAGCGTTGCATTTGAGCGCGATAGCGCTCGACTTCGCGATCTAGAAATTCCGTTTGGCCGGCCCCCGTGTGCTGGCTGGTCTTGTAATCGATTACCCACCTAACACCACGATCAATAAAGCTCCGATCAAAAATGACTCTTACTACTTCACCCTGCCAAAATGCTGAAAGCGCGTACTCGCGCACCGAGTTCCGATGGTCTTGTAATATCCAGCGTCCACGTTCATCCCCTAATACTGAAATCAAGGCCGCGCTCACTCGGCCACTCGCATCCTTCAAGCGCTTGGCCGGCACTCCTTCGGCGCTTAGCCAACGTTGATAACGGGACTCACGCTCCCGAACCCAGCTCGCGTCGCAAGCGTCAAGTTGCAGGACCTGGAGCTCACTATGTATCAGCGTTCCCACCCGTCGTGCGGTCTCGCTGGCCCAATCAAAAATCAGGGCATCGACCCGTAGTTTGTTGCTCGCCATAAGCACCTCGGTACTACTGGCAGCAACCTCAAACTGGGTTCGCCAGCCCTCGGGTAGACGGTATAATGCACCTGCGCGGGGCGCTATAGGAGCCTCACGATCCTTTACCGTAGAAGGCGAAAACTCGGCGCTGTAATAAGGCCAGAGCACCGACAACAAACTCCCGCGCCTAGGCTTAAAGCCTGCGGGCTTTTCGCTGAGCGTCACCTGGGCGGTCAAAATCAGGCGCGACTTTGCACGGGTACATGCAACATACAATAGTCTTTGGGCCTCTAAACTCGCTTCATCCATCGACCTGCGTCGCAGAAATTCAAACAAAGAATCTTGATCCGTACCCACTGCGGCATGCGCCGCCATCACCATTCCCTCGCGGCCATCGCGCGCAAATTGATGTGATAGCAACAAGTGGTCTCGATGGCGCGGAATATGCCGATCTAAGCTGGGTAGAATCACCATGTCAAACTCTAAGCCCTTAGCCTTGTGCACGGTCATGATTTCAACCAATGCATGGCCAGTATTTTGTGCGTACAAACCCTCGAAACTTGAAGCCATATCGGCCGCGTCTGGCAAACCACGTGTCTCAAGATCCCGCAAACGCACGAATAAGGCTTGCACATTCAACAGATCGTCAAGGTCCACCGCGGTATTGGCCCCGCCCAAATTCAGCCAAATGCTTTCTACCCAGCGTGCCAGTGATTGTTGATTGCGCACACGATAGGCGGTGTCTAGAAGCTGATTTAAAGACTGACAACGCACTCTACCGGACTTACTAAGAGTATTTTGAGTCGGCTCGTCCGCCAGACTCTCCCGAATTGTCGGAGTGGCATGGGCGATTTTAAGCAAGTCTTGCAACTCCAAACCCACCATTGGGGAGCGTAACAGCGCAAACCAAGCGGTTCTATCGCCCCAATGTAGCAGTGCACGCGTGAGCATAATCAGATCGCGCACCAGTGCCCGATCTTCTAAAGGCTCAATGTCAACTGCGTGGAAAATCACTTGAAGGCCACGCAGTGCACGCGCTATTTCGCGGGCGTGCGCTTTGGCTCGCACCAATATTGCGATTCGCTGCTGAGGTGCGTTACGGATATTCTCGACGACCATTTCCGCAATTGCCCGCGCTTCATCGCGCCGCGTAGCATACCCCATCAGCGTCACCCCTGACCCAGGAGGTACCGCTTGCGGCGCGTGTGCCCCAGCTGGCGCGCGTGTACCTTGCGACTCGCTAAGTCGAAAGGCGATGGCACCCCGCTCCCGATTGTCAACTCGCGGCAAAACTCTGGCGAAACAAGTATTAATCCATGCAACGACCGATCTATCGGACCGGAAATTGCTGGTCAGGCGCTCGACCTCAAAGCGTATTTCACCGATGCCCTCCTCCGCCAATTCCAGAAAGGCACGAACCTCAGCCTGTCTAAAACCATAGATTGACTGCATAGGGTCGCCAACGCAGAACAAAGTACGCCCATCACCGCGCTGCCAGCCAATTGTGAGAAGCTTTAGCAAATCAAGCTGACCGCCGGACGTATCTTGAAACTCATCTACTAATATATGCTGGAGCCGATAATCCAGGCGCAGTGCGAGGTCACTGGGTAACTCATCGGTCCCTAACGCGTTCTGCGCGGCTATGGCAACCGCTGGAAAGTCAACCCCGCTCGACTCACGAAACACCGCAGTCAATTGCGCCGCGGCGAATACCAATACTTGAGCCACATCGCGTACCCGCGCCCATTGATCGTCGCTATAAGTTGGATTAGGTAAATCACGCAGTTCGACCAATGCCGGTAATATTTGCGCATCCCGCTCAAGCTCGCGCAAGAGGTCTAACGCCACCGCCTTATCGGCGCAGCCTGGGGGAAACCCCTCCTGCACGCTCAACCGCTTACGGTACTCGCCTTTAGCCGTCAGAAAAAAATTCGCGAGGGAGCGCCAACGCTCGATATCCGTAATATCCAGGCGCAACGTGCCGGGGGTCTCGCGCCATGCCAGCAAATCAACACGCTCCTCGCCTAGGCGCAACGCCGCTCCCTGTATTAATTGTGAAATGACTGCGAGCTTCTCACCCAGTAGGTCAAAGGTGCTGGCTAATACACGAGTTATTACTATCGCTAAATCCTCATCGAATTGCTGTCTGAGCTTGCTTAACTGAGTATCACTAAGGCTTGTGGCGGCGTGCAGGGACCCCACCAGGAGTGGTAACCAGCGCTCACGGCTCGGCAACAGAGTCGCAATCAAGTTCACAAGTTTCTGCCAGCGTTGATCATCCAACTCAAGTACGCGGTCGATGGCGCCTCCATAGCGATCCACACCCTCATATCCTAAGGCACGACGGGCCGCTTCCTGATAAAGCGTCTTTGCATCTTGAATCAATTGCAGACCAGCACCCACCCCAGCCGTAATGGGAAGCTGTTTAGCTAACCAGGTATTAAATGCATCAATGGTCTCTATGCGTAGACGCGCCGGATAGCGCTCAACCTCAATTTCCTGTGAGGATAAATGCTGCTGAGCGGCAACCGCCAGTTGCCAGGTCTCGATATTCAAATCCGGGGGACATTGATCTTGGGTAGCAGAATGCAACGCTTGTAACACACGCTCGCGCATCTCAGCGGCCGCACGCCGTGTGAAGGTGAGCGCCAGAATATTTTCGGGAGCTGCTACATTCGCTAACAGACGCAAATAGCGCTGCGTCAGCAATGTGGTTTTCCCAGAGCCTGCGGGTGCTTGCACCAACACCGAATGCGGGCTCATCACGGCTCGATGGCGTGCAAGGCGATCATTGGGCACCTTTGACTCAGTCATCGTCATCGCGCTCATGAACACCCAACACCCGACAAAAACCCTGCAAATGACAGGACTGACAGGCAGTTAAGGTAGGCGCAACCATGGCATTCCCCGCAGAGAACTCTTGCGCCAATTTTTCAAGGCGCGTGCTCCAAACGCCGACCAGAGCTGCCAAATCTGCGTGGTCTTCGAGGGCACTACGCTGACTGCGAGGCCCAAAGATCCCGGCTCGCTCACTCTCAGCGACAAAGGTACACTCAGAGGCATTCACTCGGGCGTAAGCCACTGCCACCAACTCTTGGGGCTGCAGTAGCGCATACAGAGGTAATTGTGGATTGTCGGGTCGATCGCCGCGCCAATCGGCCGAGGCCATACCGCTTTTGTAATCGATTAAGACGCGGCCTCCGACTAGGAGCTGATCGATACGATCTATGCGCACTTCGAATTTTGGACCGGCCGCGGTAACCCACTGGCTGGCATATTCCAGTCGCTCCACCTTAAAGGGTTCGCGCTTAACTTCGACGGCCAACCACTTATGCAGTACTGCCGCCATGCGCACAGCTTCGCGCTTTTGCCAGCGGATGCCCGGATCACGTTTGAGGCATTGTTGCTGAAGCGCGCGAGTGATACTGGCTTCTATGAGTTCAGCCTGCGCCTCAACAGTTAAGGCGCAAAGTGCTGCATAGTCATGGAGCCCAGCCCACAATAGTTGTAGCGCATAGTGGATTAAATCACCTCGTTCCCGATCGTTAAACCCTGGGACTGGTTTGTCAATTGCCTCAGTTCCGAGGCGTGTTTCCGCGAAACCTCGAAAGGCACAACGCGACTGAGCTTTTAAAGTAGCGACTCCCTGGGTGCGCTCGTGAGCGGTAAACGCCGGTCCGCGATCGTCAACTAGTCGCTCATACTCTACTAAGTTGCGGCGTGCAAAATGCCAATGAGGTTGCGTAATCGCTTCCACACGCACTGGTTCCGTTGTCAGCAATCGACTAGGGCGATTGGAGTTATCGCTTGAATCGGAAAAACTGAATACACTTTCCACTGTGCGCAAAGCCCAGCGCTTCTGCAGATCAAGAGCCGCTCTCATTTGTGCTTGGGCGTCCGCAGCAACGACTCCATAGCGTTTTTGCAATGCCACGGGAATCAATGCAATCGGATCAACCGCCGCCGGCCAGCGTCGCTCATCGCGTCCAGTCACCCAAAGTCCGTCATAATTTAACCAGGGGTCGTGGGTTTGCTGGGTAATCCACACCGCAGGGACGCCCGTCTGCGGTTGAAAAGCCGTGTCCCGTGCAGCTCTAATTAATAATTGCGCAGCGGACTTAAACGTATGGGTCCCTAGCAGCTGATCAGAGGCGGCCAATGAATTCATTAAATCGCGCAAGCGTTCCGCCGCTTGATACTCAATACTCGACCAACGCGCACGCAGTGCCCATGGCCCAGCCTCAAACGCTTTGCCCCAGACCGGGATCCAACGACTCAATAGTTGAGCGCCCTGCAACTCGTTGAGGCTATTCCAAAGATTTTCCAGTCGAGCAAGGGCACCGACAGGTCGTAATTTTTCTATTTGTACGAGTCGTTGGGATATCTCCAACCAACCTTTAAGAGTCGCTTCGCTGGGTGCTCGGCGCCGTAACTTTAAGTCTAAACGGGTTGCACTACTTCTATTCAAGGTCGATTCCTGGAACTCCGCAGCTAGTAAAAGCGCACTGAATCGCTCGAAGGGCACCCGATCAAAGCTTGCGATCAGCGCATCTAATGCACAGCGTACCGACGCATATTCGGCAAGCGGTGTACCGCCTGCTAACGCATACGGGATAGTTCCGATTTCCGAGCCTAAGGCATAGCGCTGCGGCACTAAGGCTGCATCAAAAGCGTCAACGACATCACTCCGACAAGTATTTAGATCAGGAATACAAATCCATGCACGAAAATCTTTTTGCTCAAGTAAATTTAGCCGCGCCCAGTCGGCGACTGCCGCAAATTCTACGGCAACTGATGACGCATGCAGATTGCGAATTTTGCTAGCGGGTGATGCTTGTGGAGTCAGAATCTGCTGTGCGTGAGCCTGTAACCAGCGCCGCGCCACGGGTCGCCATTGCGGGCTTTCAATCCAGGCAATGGCTGTAATCTCGTGCGGCTCCTCACCCAACAATTGACCGACTGTCATACAGCCGAGGGCGCTACAACGCCGTTCGAATGCCATTATCCATTGCAACAGACATTGCGACTCATCAGTCGCGTATTCAGCAACGGCTGGCAGCGGAATTGCGTACTCGTAGAGGGCGCGGTAAGCACGTTGTGCAGCCCGCGCTGCACCCTGTGGCTCTAATAAATCTAACCCTTGAGAACTCTCGAGGACTACGGAACGCCATAATTCTCGCTCCTCAAGCTCAACGAGACAGCGTGGGCTATTCGATTCAAGGTAGCCGTGCGCATGCCGCTCGCGCAGCCAACTGCTAAATTCACGTACTTTAGGGGTTGGCCATAACTCGTGACCCGAATCACAATGCAGGCGCTCAACGGCATCCGTGATCACCGCAGCAAGTTCGGTATTCGGCGCAAGCACCGTGCAACCTGAACTTAAAGTCGCCAAAAATTCCGGATTAAAACGCGTGTGAATCCAACAACTCCTCAATACGGTTGAACACTGTGGCAATTACTTCAGGTTCTGGCAAATTAGTAATGCGAAAAAAATTGTTGTAAGACACGTTAAAACTTACACCGGGTGCTACTAATATCTGCTTATTCTCTAGCAGACTTAGCGCGAAAATTTGATCGTCAAAATCCTCAATGACCTCTTTACGCACTTCTACAAATGAATACAGGGCACCCATGGGACGTGCCAATCTTAAATAACGGCTACGCTTAACTCCACTTAAGATCGCTTGCCGGGATTCAAATAATCGTCCACCGGGGCGAGTCAATTCACGAATGCTTTGAAATCCTCCGAG
>JAYVYN010000089.1:0-8709 GCA_043784265.1 Gammaproteobacteria bacterium
CACCAATTTGCCCTTGCCCAACGCAGTATGTTGAAAGCGGACCTTCGCCCCCAACTTATCGGCTAATTCGCGTTCCAAACGGCTAATGTCCGGATCTAACGCCTTCTCTTCTCGGTTAGCACTTGGCGCCGGGGTCAGCAGCCGCCGCACCAAGGCCTCCGTCTCACGCACCGACAAGGCTTTTTTTGCCACTAAGCCGGCCACCTCCACTTGCTGACGGCGCACCGTCAAACCCAACAACGCCCGCGCATGCCCCATTTCAAGACGGCGAGTCGCCAACAACTCTTTTACCTCATCCGTCAAATCCATCAACCGTAGCAAATTACTCACAGCCGCCCGCGACCGGCCCACGGCCTCAGCCGCCGCCTGGTGAGTAAGGCCGAACTCATCGATCAGACGGGTCAGTGCACGCGCCTCTTCTAAAGGGTTCAAGTCCTCGCGCTGAATATTCTCGATCAGCGCCATCGCCACGGCCGCCTCGTCCGGCACATCGCGAATAACCGCCGGAATTTCGGCTAAACCCGCGATTTGTGCGGCTCGCCAACGTCGCTCACCCGCGATGATTTCATAACGCTGCGATTCAGCTCCGCTACTACGCCTAAGCGGACGCACCAGGATAGGCTGAACAATTCCCTGGGACTTAATGGAATCGGCGAGTTCGTTTAACGACTCCAAGCGCATATCGGTACGCGGCTGGTACTTGCCTCGCTCCAGTAAATCCAGCGGCAAAGTCGCCAAGCGATCGCCCACCGGCGGCACCGACTGAGGTTGCGATTGAGCCGTAGACAAATTTGCGCGCTGCGCCAATAACGGACTTAATTCCGCGAGACCGCGACCGAGAGAGGTTTTTTTGACCGCCATATTGAATATTCCGGTGCGAGGTTCGTATTGACTGGGCGAAATTAAATAAAGTTATAAGGCAATATTACAAGGCTGCCGGCTCTTCGTCGCGACGAATCATCTCACCGGCCAAGGCCAAATAAGCGAGCGCACCGCGCGATTCCTTGTCATGAAACAAAGCCGGCTTACCGAAACTCGGCGCCTCCGCTAAGCGCACATTGCGCGGAATAATGGTTCTAAAAACCTTGTCACCAAAATGTTCGATGAGCTGCGCCGACACCTCATTGGACAGATTATTGCGCGGATCGAACATGGTACGTAACAACCCCTCAATAACCAAGTCAGGATTAATGCTGCTACGAATCTGATCAATGGTTTGCACCAGAGCACTTAACCCTTCCAGCGCATAGTATTCGCATTGCATCGGCACCATCACCGAATCTGCTGCGACCAAGGCATTCAAGGTCAACATATTAAGCGACGGTGGAGAGTCAATCAAAATCACATCGAAATCGGCACGCACCGGCTTTAAGGCATTGCGCAGTTTAAATTCCCGCCCAGCAATCATAGTCATGAGACGCACTTCAGCCACCGTCAGATCTTGATTACCCGGCATCAGCATAAAGCCACCGAATTCCACCGGCACCATGGCCTCAGCCGCGCTGCACTCACCCAACAACACATCGCAACTGGTACGCGACTGAGCTTGCTTGTCCACACCGCAACCCATGGTGGCATTGCCCTGAGGATCTAAGTCAATTAACAACACGCGCCTCTTAGTAGCCGTCAACGACGCCGCTAGATTCACAGCCGTGGTGGTCTTACCGACCCCGCCCTTTTGATTGGCAACTACAATCACTCGATTCATTTGCTATTTAAGCCTTTCTTTCGCAACATGCCCGGAGTCGGCGTCATTTCTACTAAAGTTCGCTCGTCATCCAGACCCGGAAGCTTCAGTTTGTGAGTCGCCAGTACTTTAAAATTCCGGGGCAGCGCAGCGATTTCTTCCTCCGGCCGCTTACCCTTCATCGCCAATAGCCGCCCATTCGTCGCGCATAAATGACCCGCATAAGCGACAAAATCAGCTAACGAAGATAAGGCTCGTGCAGCCACTACGTCAAACAGCTCCACAGGATGGTATTTTTCCGCACGCTCATGCACGACTTCTACATTTTTGCAGCCTAGGCGTTCAATCGTCTGCGCCACGAAGCGCGCCTTTTTACCCGTCGATTCAATCAAAACAAAGCGGCGTGTCGGATTAACAATTGCGAGTGGCAACCCCGGAAAACCCGCGCCCGTACCCACGTCCGCAATCCAAGTGCCCCGCAAAAAAGGCTGCAAACTTAAGCTATCCAACACATGCTTCACCAAAATTCCAGGACGGTCACGAATGGCCGTCAGATTAAACTGTAAGCTGGCGCTCTCCAGTTCATCCACCAGGCGCAACAACGACGCACATTGCTCGCGACTTAAGTTAATTCCAAACTCAAGCGCTCCGGTTTCCAACAACTGCTGTTCAGACGGAGGGGACATAAGGGAGTGCGAGATCATTGCGGCAAATAACTTTCATCGTACAGCGTAACACTGAGGAGCATTATTTGCGGAGCGGCGCTTAGCGGCGGCATCGCATTGGGCGCAGGCGCATCGTTGGGCAAAGGCGCGTCAGGCCACGCAGCCCTAAAGACCACGCTCGCGTGACGACCCTCGCAAGTATGGGAGATCTCGGCCAACGTTTCAGGGTTTAATTTTGCCACTCGACTACAAATTTCTTCCCAAACCGACGCTACCTTGAGGCTCGCCACGGGCAGCGACGCTTCGACGCGCACCAAATGATCATGGTAGAAACACAGTACATAGCTATCCGGCGCAATTCGAAACATTTGCGGCAAGTCGCGACTGAGAGAAAAACACTCCTCGTCAGTCGCCGCTAAATTACTGCTGGCCTCAACGCCCGCAGGTTCCGGAGACTTATTATCAGCTGATGTCATGGACGCCCCAGGCACGGCGTCAAATAAAAACGTTTCATGCATCGCACGATGAATATCTTTACGCGCACTACCAAAAGGAGCCACTAGTAAATCGCGCCAATCCGCTGCAGCGGCTTCCGGCCGCGTCGCAGGGATTTTATCCGGCGACGACCCCGCGCAAGCGGTCAGCATTAACAGCACCGGTAGGACAAGGACGGGCAAAAACCGCACGCGCACCGGCCTCACGGGTACCGCAGCTAGCCGCACATGCGTCATGCCGCGCACCGCGCAAGCCATGCCTCCAAGCCCGCAGCATTTAAGGCGACATCATCTTTTAAAATCGCACGGCGGCATGCTTCATCGCCCGTAAAGCCATGCTGATCGAGTCGCTGCGACAGGTACTCAAATAGTCGCGCTTCCATTTGCGCAATTCGCCGGGGCGCATCCACGCTCCGTGCAATGGCGACAAAAGCATCAATGTCGGCGTGCATATGCACACCCAGGGCGTCTATATTATCCACTCGACTATAGTGCGTTAGGTACGCGGTGCGAAGGTTCAGGCTCATTATTCGCTCCACGGAGGCATGCAACTGATCCGGATCAAACTGCGAGGGAGTGGTCGTCGCAAACAAAAACGCACCGACCGACGTATCCAATTCGCGATAACTAACGCCAAAGGTGTCGCCCGTGAAAATCTCTCCTGCTTCATGGTCCACAATACACACATGATGCAGAGCATGTCCGGGTGAATTGATAAACTCAAATTGACGACGGCCCAGTACGATACGCTGACCCTCCTCCACCGTCATAATACGTTCCGCCGCAATCGGCACAACATCGCCATAATGTGCAGCAAAGGCCGCCTCTCCATAAACAGCTTTGCTGGCCGCCACCAGCTTCGCCGGTGCTATGAGGTGCGCCGCACCGCGCGGATGAACCAAAACTTTAGCGCGCGGTAATGCAGCGCTGAGGCGACCCGCACCCCCGGCATGGTCCAAGTGAATATGCGTGAGTAAAATATACTCAACGTCCGCCGCTTCAAGCTCGAGTTCCGCTAAGGCCTGCAACAAAATCGGGACCGCCAGATGGGTACCCGTATCGACAAACGCGGCCCGACCGCTATCCACTACCAAATGACTCGCGTCCATTTGCGGGCGTAAATATTCTGTATCGATCGCGTAAACGCCTTCCCCGACGCGCACGCTACGCTTATTCACCATGGGCCCTATTATCCTCGCCGTATGAGAACATAGGAATCATGAGTCACGGTTATTTATTAGCTTTTGGACTGTTGGTCGCCTCGCAAGCCGTAAGTGCAGTGCCGACACCGGCTGGATCGCGTGTAGAGAGCGGGAATTTGCTATTCGACAATATCCCAACCAACACCCTGCAAGCCAATGGCGATTCCGGCCCCGATGCGTACCTACAAGGTCGGGAGGCGATTCCACTGGGATTTTCACCCAAGGGTCAATTACTGATTGCGACGCGTTTCGGCGAAACGGACCAATTGCACCTTGTGGAGGGACCCTTAGGCGCGCGTCGCCAACTCACCTATTGGAATGAACCCATCACGCAGGCCGCATTTTCCCCGGACCCGGGACACAACGCCTGGGTATACCTCGCAGACGTCAGCGATGACAATACTCAATTATATTATCAGCGTTATGGCGAAGCGCCGCGCCTGCTGACCGATGGCAAATCCATTAATACGACCCCCGTGTGGTCCAATGCCGGCCGCATGCTCGCGTTTGCAAGCACGGCACGCGATGACCTAAATCTAGATATCGACATTGTCGAGCCCGACAGCAAAGCGCCGCCTCGTTTAGTTTTAAGCGGCGAGGGCAATTGGTCGCCACTCGACTGGTCGCCCGATGACGGCCGTTTGTTGGTGTTAAAGACTCTCTCCACTGATGAGAACTATCTTTACGCACTGGACTTAAGCACCGGTGCCAAGCGTGAAATCGAAATCTCGAAAAACAAAGGTGTAATTAAGGCTGCTAAATTTTCACGCGACGGCGCAGGCGTTTACTTTATTTCCAATCGTGGCAGTGAATTTTCCCAACTACGCTATCAGAACTTGCTCAACGGTGAAGTCGCCGTCGTTTCTGCTCAGATCCCCTGGGATATCGAAACGCTGGCTATTTCCCGCGACGGTCACTACCTCGCCTATGTGAGCAACGAAGCCGGCCTTGATAAGCTTAATATTCTCGATCTACGCGCACACCAAGATTTGAATCCAGCGAAACTACCGGCTCCGGGTATCGTGACTCATCTGGAATTTGATCAGACTAATGGTCACCTCGCGTTCGGGTTTAGTGCCAGCAACCTGCCGCTTGACGCCTATGTACTCGATATCGCGACCAATCATCTTGAAGCCTGGACCACCAGTGAACCCGGCCCCATACCACTAAGCA
This sequence comes from Gammaproteobacteria bacterium, assembly GCA_043784265.1. Classification (GTDB taxonomy): domain Bacteria; phylum Pseudomonadota; class Gammaproteobacteria; order Steroidobacterales; family Steroidobacteraceae; genus Bog-1198. The sequence goes on from JAYVYN010000089.1 coordinate 5,222, forward strand.
AGTTCGTCATACCTCGCCTGGTGCATTTTCCCACCTTTGATCGCCAGAACGGCAGCGCACGCGCGATCCCCGCCTATGTTTATGAACCGACCCAACCCGGGGTCCACCCCGTGCTGATCGCTCTACCCAGCGAGGCTCATGCTCAGTTCCGACCGCAGTACGCTCCAGGGCTCCAATATCTGGTCAATGAATTAGGCTTTGTGGTGATTACACCTAATCTTCGTGGCGCAACCGGATATGGGAAAAATTACGCATCGCTAATATCGGGCGCATTGCGGGAAGACGCAATTAAAGACCTGGGTGCATTGCTCGTGTGGCTGAGGGGCCAAAACAACTACGACGCCAAACATACCTTTGTTAGCGGTGATTATTATGGCGGCTTTCTTGCCTTAAGCGCGCTCGTCAATTACGGCGGGCGCCTACAAGGCGCTATCATTCAAGGCGGCATTGCGGATTTCCCAAACTATCTGAACACTATATCGCCACCCGCTCGATCTCTGCGCAGAACCGAATTCGGCGATGAACGCAACCCAGAGCAACGCGCCTACCTACGACGTATTTCTCCGCTGACCTCCATCGATCGCATTAAGCAACCTATATTGCTAGTACAAGGTCGTGACGATGCGCTGATGCCTCTTGCGGATACTCAACAACTTCTCGCCAGCCTACGCACCGCGGGGGTGGAGGTTTGGTATCTACAAGCCAATAACGAAGGTCACTTTTTTAGAATTAAAACTAATCGCGATGCCTATCTACGCACTGTCGCTCGATTTCTACGGGTCAATTCTCGCGCACCGCAGCGCTTGCCCTAAAGCACCTCGCACCTAAAGCACCTCAGCCAAATCAGTGAGTAGCCCAGCATCTTCGGGCGTAGTGCCCGCCGGATAACGTCGCAAGATTTTGCCTTCGCGATCGATTAGGAATTTCTCGAAATTCCAACCAATGCTACCGGGAAAGCCGTTTTCCTTAAGCGTCAACCAAGCGTACAGCGGGTGCCGATTAGGACCGTTAACCTCAATCTTCGCCGTCAAAGGAAATGTGACCCCAAAATTAAGAGTACAGAATTGTGCGATTTCCTGAGCGGTACCCGGCTCCTGAGCACCAAACTGATTGCAAGGAAACCCGACTACGCTGAAATTTTGCGGCTTTAATTCCTGGTATAAACGCTCTAGCCCAGTATATTGTGGGGTGTAGCCGCATCGGCTCGCCACATTGACCGCCAAAGTCACTTTGCCGCGAAGCGTGTGCAAAATATTTGAAGTACCATCGATACCATCGATAGAAAACGAATAGAAATCTGTCATAGCGACTCCTTATAAAACAGTTTTTTATTGAGCACTTTGCTATACACAATATAGCTGACCAAATACGGCGCCACGAGCCTTGCTGAATGTATTGAGTAAAAATACTCAGCACCTTGAGTAAATAGCAGGGCGGCGGGGTCATGCGGGAACCGCAGCCTTCAGCGCAGCGTCGTTCAAGGTCACGCGTAGCTACTTGCCATTGGCCAGTAATTGCCCGATGCTCTACATCCTTGGGACGGTCGGAATCAAGTTATTAGCTCGGGTGAATAGGGGAGATAAATGATGCGTGTTTTTAGTCTTTTAGTCACAGCTTCTTTGTTTTGCACGATGCCAGCGATTTCGGCGCCGACGCCTAACGCGCTTTCGCTCGACCGGCATCGGGCCACGCACGACATGTTCGAACATCTGGTTAACATTCCAACCGTATTTGGTCGCGGCAACGTCCCGACATTGGCGACTTATCTCGCCGATCAATTCCGGGCCGCCGGCTTTCCGGCAGCCGATGTTCAGGTATTGCCCTACGACAGCACTGACTCCGTCAGTAAAATAACCGAACATACGGCCGCACTAATCGTCCGTTGGCGAGCGTCTGGCACGGCCAGGAGCAAACCGATCATGTTGATGGGACACATGGATGTCGTAGAAGCTAAACGCGAGGATTCGACCACCGATCCGTTCGTTCTGACCGAACGTGAAAACTACTATTACGGGCGCGGCACAATTGACATGAAAGACGGCATCGTCGGCATCACCCAGTCCATATTTGACCTTAAAGCCGCTGGCTTCAAACCGACACGCGATATCATCGTGTTCTTTACTGGCGACGAGGAAACCAACGGCATCGGTGCTAACAAGGGCGCAACTGAATGGAAGAAGTACCTTGATGTCGAATATGGCTTGAATGCCGATGGCGGTGGTGGTGGATTTTTTCCTGATGGACGATCTGCCAGTTTCTTGATGCAGACGGCTGAAAAGACCTTTGCGGGATATACGCTTACTGTTCGCAACCGCGGTGGCCATTCTTCGCAGCCACGCAAAGACAATGCAATTTACTCACTCGCTCATGCACTAGAAAAGATAGAAGGACACCGCTTTGAACCGAGCTTAAGTGAAACCACACGTGCCTATTTTGCTGAGCGGCAGAAGCAGGAGAAAGGGGCGCTCGGCGATGCAATGCGAGCTTGGTTAGCGAACCCTGGGGACGGTAGCGCCGCTGACGCCATTGAGGCCGATGAAAGCGAAGTCGGGCTGACACGAACTCGCTGTGTGCCGACTCGGCTATTTGCTGGCCATGCTGACAATGCGTTGCCACAACTGGCGACGGCGATGATCAACTGCCGAATCTTCCCTGGTATCGATCCCAATGACGTGCAGAAGGACTTGACCGCCATCGTGGCCGACCCTGAGGTGACCGTGTCACGCAATGACAATTACAGCGCGTCGCTCGCGTCGCCCCTGCGTGCCGATGTGTCTACCGCTTTTGCCAAAGCGGTCCACACGCTGCATCCAGGAGTACCCATCTCTCCCGAAATGTCGACCGGAGCGAGCGATGCCCGTCCATTTAGGGTCGCAGGTATCCCTATCTATGGAGCTAACGGCGCATGGGTTATCGTACCCGTAGATTTTCGCGCCCACGGCAAAGATGAGCGGATCCCGGTGAAAGCGCTGGATGACAATGTAGCCCATTGGAAAATTCTTTTAAAAGAGCTTGCAGGAAAATAGGCGGTAAAACAGTACCTGATCGGGTTAGAATTTGAATGACTGCTTTTTTTTTCAGATAGCTGCCGCTTTTCGACGCGATCGGCCAGGATTGGCTACAGGAACCCTATAGATCGGAGCTGTAAACCGGTCATTCGAGGGGATTGATCGGGATCGTTGCCAACGGCGTCACCATCCGTGACCAAGCCGCCAGCACTTGTGGAAAATGGGAAGCGGAAAATGGCTGAAGGCATCGTCGAAAGGCTTTTAGGCGGCGAACAGGAAACGCCTAAAATAGAAGGAGTGCCGGCACTGGGCGGCGCCGAGACATTCGCTTCCGCGATCGCCGCAAAGCTGGCCGGAAGCGATCCGGAAGTCGCGCGGGAAACGTCAGCGTTTCTGAGAAAACAGGCACAGCTGCTTGCGACGCAGAACCAGCTTCTCGAGGACGAGCACGCGCTGCGTCTAGTGAATCTTCGGCACCAG
>JAYVYN010000090.1:0-3314 GCA_043784265.1 Gammaproteobacteria bacterium
CTGGAGACATCCGCTTCGCTGGATGCGCAGGCACGCGAATGCCGCTTCGTTGTAAGTCCGGTTGGCAGTGACGTCTGGATTCATGCGGATCCAGAGATGCTTTCTTCGGCACTTAGCAATTTGCTGCAAAATAGATTTCAACTAACGAAAGCCCATACAGAAGTACGACTGCATACACATATTGTCGGCACTCGAGTCTTGATCGAAGTTGAGGACCACTGCGGCGGACTTCCCACTGACGCGACTGATCCGCAAGTAATGTCATCTACTCGAACGGGAGACAACCGACCGGGATTTGACCTTGGACTTGACCTATGTCGACGCAACATTGAAGCTAACAATGGCATTCTGAGAGTGCGTGATACGCCAAGCTCAGGATGTGGCTTCACAATTGACCTACCTCACCACTTGGCTGCCTGACAGTTACAAATCACTCCTTGAGAATAAGGTTGCGTAACACACCAGGCATTAAATCCGGTAAATCCTCAGCTATGAGCCCCACTCCAAACTGAGTGGCGGCGGCCCCGTGTATCCATACCGCGGCAGCAGCGGCAAGAAACGGGGCCATTCCCTGAGTTAGAAGCCCAAGCACGATGCCGCTCAACACGTCACCTGCTCCCGCAGTCGCTAACGTCGGTGGTGCATTTGAATTCACGATCGCTCGCCCGTCGGGGGCTGCGATAACAGTATCTAGGCCTTTCAGAATTACAACCGCGCCGCTGAGCACGGCCGCAGCACGCGCGCGTGTGAGATTACCGCCAGTCAGATCAAACAAACGTTGAAACTCGCCCTCATGGGGCGTCATCACGCAAGGCCCACTGATCGAGCGGAACAGGCTCTTGGGGTCGTCCTCGAATGAGGTAATTGCATCGGCATCGAGCAGCGTGGGTCGTCCGGTTGCCAGAATTGCAAGTACCCTATCGCGCGTGTATTCGCTCACACCCGCTCCGGGACCGATCAGGAATGCCGACAGACGCGCATCCAATAAAAGCGCAAAGAAGTCTTTCGGCGTCTCTATTGGTACGACCATGATACTAGTGAGAACGCTCGCATAGATCGAAAACGCCGCCGCCGGCACCACAATTGTGGTAAGGCCAGCACCTGCCCGCGCTGCTGCTCGCGCGGCTAATCGAGCCGCTCCCGTCATCGGAAAACCGCCACAAATTAGCGCGTGACCGCGAGTGTATTTATTTCCGTCCGGAGCGGGATGTGGCAATGCATCGAGCCACAGGCACGGATCATTCTCAAAAGTGTTTGGTCGAATTTTAGCAAGCACCGTTATTGGCGTTCCGATGTCTGCGACGATAACTTCACCGCTTAATTCGCGACCGGGCATCAGTAGGTGGCCCGGCTTCTTACGAAAAAAAGTTACGGTCAACGCTGCGGCAACCGCCCCGCGTGCTTCGCCTGTGTCGCCCATTACCCCACTAGGTACATCAATGGCGACAATGAGTAACTTCTTCTGTGCTGCCGCCGCCAAGGTTTCCTTGGCCTGCCCCTCGAGGGGCCGACTGAGCCCGGCACCGAAAATTGCATCTATAATTAACAGCGCCCCGTCCAAGACGGAGGGTTGCAAAGGTTCGATTGATCCTAGCCACCGGTGCGCGTGGTTTTTCGCTGCGCCCTTTAACTGATCTCGGAACCCCAGCAATGCAATGCGCACAGGCCAACCCGCGTCAGCGAGATGGCGCGCGGCCACAAATCCGTCGCCGCCATTGTTACCCGGTCCGCACAGCACCACCACGGGGCGCATCGACCAGCGCCGCTCGATATGACTCGCCACCGCCTTACCAGCTCTCTCCATCAACTCAGCGGCAGTGGCGCCTGCCACGACCGTCAACCGATCAGCTTCGCTCATCTGCTGCACATCAAGTAGCGCAGTCTTGAGATTCATACTACAGACCCCTATCGACATCGATTCACCAATTTTCTCAAGATAGCCCTACCGTTAATATTCCAGCGCATCCTGAAGTATATACTCAACCCTACCACCCGGAAATTCGGGATCTCGAGGGCCGATATGAAGATCAAGACAAGCGACTATCGAGTGCGCCCGGGGCAGCGGATAAGCTTAGGCGAATGGCCCACCCTTGTAACCGCGGTTTACAATACTAAAGCGCGGTATCAGGAAATCCTCCAAGAACATATCGATAAGTTGAGCGCGCAGCAGGAACTGCTTTACGCAGGCAATCGTGATTCGATCCTTCTCATTTTTCAGGGCATGGATACAGCCGGCAAAGATGGAGTCATTAGGCACATCATGTCTGGCGTGAATCCCCAGGGCGTGCAAGTTTTCAGCTTTAAGCATCCAAGCGCTACAGAACTCAAGCACGATTTCCTTTGGCGAACTATGGAGGCGTTACCGGAGCGCGGCCGTATCGGCATCTTTAATCGCTCTTGGTATGAGGAAGTATTGATCGTCAGGGTGCACCCGGAGATTCTAAGAAACGAGAACCTATCGCGCGAATTGGTGGCCAAAAAAACTATTTGGAAACAGCGCTATCGTTCCATCATTGATCTTGAACGACACCTCGTAAACAATGGGACGCGAGTCATCAAATTTTTTCTCCATTTGTCGAAAGACGAACAGCGCAAACGCCTAATTGAACGAATCGACCAGCCCGATAAGAATTGGAAATTCAGTATTACTGACATCGAAGAGCGAAAATTCTGGAACGATTACCAAAGCGCGTATGAGCAATGCCTGTCAGCCACGAGCTCGCGGCATGCGCCGTGGTACATCATTCCAGCGGACGACAAACTAAATTCCCGATTGATAGTTTCTCATATTGTCCTCAAAATTCTGGTAGACCTAGATTTGTCTCTTCCCATAAGCAGCACGAAACACTTAAAGGAATTGGCTTCTTTTCGAGCACGCCTTGCCAAATAACTATTTTCGCGGCGGCTGCGCCCGCGCTGCCCCTACGCCAAAATGCGACCGCACCTTCGCGATAATCTGGGGATCAGTCATTTTATCTTCTGTCTCGAGCGGCTCGACGTGTGCATCTCGCTTCAGTTTTTTAAGCCGTCTATCCAACTCATGCTTCGCTTCTCCCGGGCCAAAAAGTAGAATTAATTCTAAATTGGCCAGCGCTACTATTACTTCATCATAGAAAATGTTGAGCTTAGCAGTGAGTGATCGTTGCTGACTATCGTCTGCGGGGACTTGACGCGCTTCGAATCGGCCTTCTAATGGACTATCACCACCTCTCTCAAGATGCTTTTCTACTTTCGATAAAATCACAGAATGGTGCTCTGCTCCGTCGCTCAACACCACTACCACCGCTTTACGATGATCAATCCATACTCCGCCT
>JAYVYN010000091.1:0-29686 GCA_043784265.1 Gammaproteobacteria bacterium
CGACGCGAAAGGCGTGATCCAGATCTTCAACGTCGGCGCCGAGCGCATGCTGGGCTACGCCGCCGCCGACGTGATGAACAAGATCACACCGGCCGACATTTCCGATCCGCAGGAGCTAATCGCGCGCGCTAAAGCGCTGAGCGTCGAGCTCGCCACCCCGATCACGCCGGGTTTCGAGGCCCTGGTATTCAAAGCTTCACGCGGCATTGAAGATATCTACGAACTGACCTACATCCGCAAGGATGGGAGCCGGTTTGGGGCGGTGGTGTCGGTCACAGCGCTGCGCGACGCGCAAGACGCCATCATCGGCTACCTGTTGATTGGTACCGACAACACCGCGCGCCAGCTGGTTGAGGAAGAGCGAGCACGTCTGGATCATGCGCTACAGGATAAAAACGCCGAGCTCGAGAGCGCCAAGGTCGTAGCGGAAAAAGCCAACCTCGCGAAATCGGATTTCCTGTCTAGTATGAGCCATGAGCTGCGCACGCCGCTCAGTGCGATTTTAGGCTTCGCCCAACTCATGGATTCCGGATCGCCGTTGCCAACGGCTTCTCAGAAGCGAAGCATCGATCAGATCCTGCAGGCGGGGTGGTACTTGCTGGAACTGATCAATGAAATCCTCGATCTGGCGCTGATCGAATCCGGAAAGCTGTCGTTGTCGCTGGAACCGATATCGCTCACCGAAGTCGTGCGCGAATGCCAGGCTATGATAGAACCTCAGGCGCAGAAGCGTGAAATCCGCATGTCCTTTCCCCAGTTCGAAATCCCGTACTTTGTCAAAGCGGAGCGGACACGCGTGAAGCAGGTTCTCATCAACCTTCTTTCCAACGCGATCAAATACAACAAGGTGGGCGGGACAGTCGTCGTGGAATGCACCAAAAGCACCGAGGATCGCATTCGCATCAGTGTCAAAGATAGCGGCGACGGACTGACTCCCGATAAGCTAATGCAGCTTTTCCAACCCTTCAACCGTCTTGGACAAGAAGCCGGCATTGAGGAAGGCACAGGCATCGGACTGGTAGTGAGCAAGCGGCTAGTCGAATTAATGAAAGGAGTCATCGGCGTGGAAAGCACGATCGGTGGGGGCAGTGTGTTCTGGATCGAACTGAACTTAACGCCCGAACTACAACCTGCCGCCGACGCACCCGAACCGACCGCTATCGCCCGGGCGCAGATTCAGGCAGGCGCACAGCTGCGCACCGTGCTTTATGTCGAGGACAACACAGCCAATCTGATGCTGGTCGAGGATCTCATGGCGCGCCGGCCCGATATCCGTTTGCTGACCGCGCGCGACGGCACCCGCGGCGTTGAGATCGCCCGCGCCTCGCGACCCGATGTCATCCTAATGGACATTAACTTGCCGGGAATCAGCGGCATCAAAGCAATGAGAATCCTAGCCGAGGATACTAGCACCGCGCACATTCCCGTGGTTGCGCTCAGTGCCAATGCTATTCCTCGTGATATCGAAACTGGTTTGAAAGCAGGATTCTTCCGATATCTTACCAAACCGATCAAGGTCAATGAGTTCATGGACACGCTAGACGTCGCACTAAAATTCGCAAAAGCACGATCGGCCCGGACCGATTTAACGGAAAGAACATGATGGTGGCTGCATCCGCCATTCTTAACGCCAGCATTTTGATTGTTGACGATCAGGAGTCAAATGTCATCCTGCTTGAACAATTGCTGATTGCTGCTGGTTACACCCAAGTGACTTCAACGATGAATCCCCACGAAGTCTGCCCGATGCACCGGAAAAACGCTTACGATCTAATTCTGCTCGACCTACAGATGGCCGGCATGGATGGATTCCAGGTAATGCTCGACCTGAAGACCAACGAATCTGCAAGCTACCTTCCAGTCATCGTGCTCACTGCCCAACCGGGACACAAGCTACGAGCGTTGCAGGCCGGCGCAAAGGATTTCATCAGCAAGCCGTTTGATCTGCTCGAAGTCAAGACGCGCATCCACAACATGCTGGAAGTTCGGTTGTTGTACAAAGAACTCGAGAATTATAATAAAGTATTGGAACGAAAGGCGTTGCATGATTCCACGACGGGTCTTCCCAATCGCGATTTATTCAACGACCGACTCACCCATTCAATTGCCTTGGCCAAACGTCACACCTGGACGCTAGCAGTGATGTTCCTCGACCTAGATCGCTTCAAAACCATTAACGACACCTATGGCCACGCCGTGGGCGACGCGGTATTGAAGGAGGTCGCGAAACGGCTGTTAGAACACACTCGCGACGAAGACACGGTGTGCCGTAACGGTGGCGATGAATTCCTTTACTTGTTGATAAACCCACAGGGCATTGAGAATATTAGTCGGATTGCCAACACCCTATTACAAACTATTGGGCAGCCTATCAAGGTGGGCGACCTGGAACCCACTATTAAGGCTAGCATGGGCATCGCGCTTTATCCAATCGACGGCACAACGGGTGAACAATTAATAGGAAATGCTGACACCGCAATGTATCGTGCCAAAAAAAGCATGAGTGGCCAGGTATTTTTCTGACGTCCTTGTAAGCCTCAGTCCATTCTGCGTTTGCACGATCGCGTTCTTAAACGGGAAAACTTTTGTCACGTCTTAGTTTTTTGCACCGATTAAAACCCGCTCCTACGGATCTTTTACGAGATGTAACCTACCGACGACTTTGGACGTCGATATTGATCTCCTCATTCGGCGGACAGGTAACCCTACTTGCGTTACCGTTATCGGCAGCGGTGCTATTGCATGCCACGGCTATGCAAATGGGATTGCTGACGGCGATGGAAATAGTACCTTTTATCCTGTTCTCACTACCTTCCGGTGTATGGCTCGACCGCGTTCGCAAGTTGCCGGTGTATTTGATTGGTGAGCTATTGATTGCGGTGACGGTCGCGTCGGTGCCACTGGCATGGTGGCAAGGCTTACTATCGATGACTTGGCTTTACATTGTCGGGTTCGTAATTGGCGCGGTGAATACCACGGCAGGTAGTGCGGCGCAGATTGTATTGACACAAATCGTGCCGCGTGAACGATTGGTTGAGGCGCACGCCAAGAACTCGTTAGCCTCATCAACCGCCGAGGTGGCTGGACCCGGCGCTGCAGGCGCGTTGATAAAACTCACCGGCGCACCCTTCGCATTGTTGGCCGACGCAGCGCTGCTGCTGATTTCTGCGCTGATACTTCGGGGAGTGCACGTTGCGGAAACTCCAAGTACGCTTAATCCACCCTTTTGGCCCGCCATGCGCGATGGTTGGAATTTTGTACGGGGTCATCGTTTGTTGATCACGATGGCGACGTGCGTCGGCATTTGGCAAATGTGCAATCAAGCGGCCATGGTGATTCAAATTCTTTTTGCGACCCGCCAATTAGGACTCACCGCGCGTGGCGTTGGATTTTGCTACGTGGCGTTAGGGGTAGGCACGGTGTTGGCCAGCGTGGTGGGCAATAGGGTAGTGCGCTGGGTGGGCAATGGACCCACGTTGGTATTGGGTTTTGCAGTCAGTGGTGTCGGTTGGTTGGTACTGGCGGTCGCGCCCTTAAACGTTTTCGGTGTGGTGGCATATCTCTATATGCTGTTGTCATTCGGAGTCGGCGCGGTTTTTATTTTCATTAATTTCTTATCGCTGCGCCAGTCTGTAACACCCGCGCCCCTATTAGGACGCATGACGAGCACCATGCGATGGTTGATCCTAATTCCGGCCGGACCGGGTGCGCTACTCGGTGGTTGGTTAGGAGAACACTTTGGATTGCGTGTAGCACTAGGGTTTGCGGGCACTACTGCGGTTTTGCTGGCTCTAGTGGCCCGCCGGCTAGCGGTGATTCGTAGCGTTAGAACCTTGCCAATATTGGCCGAGGTAGCGACAGCCCAGGCTTAGGGGAGGTTCTCGTTGCCGCAGCTGACTACCCCGGCAAATCGTTCCCGACGGTGGCGAAGTGTGGGTACGGCCCGACGAAGTCAGTGACAATCGATTCACCGCTATGGGGGGCTAATAGCGGCACAGCCGTTCGATCTTCTCTCGCTGATACGCCTCAGCTGCCACCCCGGCGTGCGCGAGGGTGGTGACCAATAAGGGACGTGTTGTCTAAACCAGGCCGCACTTCCATTTAGCTTTTAGATTAAACCAAATACTTGACTAAGTCTAAAATAAGATCTACTCTGTGATATGGATTATAATACGCTGGGGTTGCCGTGAAAGGTCTACTACATCAACACGGGTTGCAGGTAACCGCTCAGCGGCTGGCAACGATGCATGCGATCGCTTGCCATCCACACGCTACCGCCGACGAATTGACCGCAGATGTCAGGGAGGCGATTGGGGCGATCTCTCGCCAAGCCGTCTATGACACGCTAGCCGTCCTGGTCGAAAAGAATCTAGTCCGCCGCATCCAGACGGCAGGGTCTCCATCCCGGTACGAGGATCGAGTCGGTGACAACCACCATCACGTCATTTGCCGAGGTTGTGGCGCAGTGGCCGACATCGACTGCGCGCTCGGTGCCGCACCCTGCCTCACCGCGAGTGATGCACATGGTTTCGAGATCGACGAAGCCGAAGTAATCTATTGGGGTCGGTGTCCGTCATGCCGAAATTCCGCCCGAGTCACGGGAGCGGCCGAGATGGCGCCCCAAGCGGGGTCACCAGACGTTGCAAAAACGCACACGCCGCCTCTACAGACTCAATCCGAAGACCATTAACCTTGATACCACATTACGAAGCGTCGTCAATTGCGCGAGGCCACGGCCATACGACACATCAGGCATTCCGCGACCAGCGAAGTGGCGATTCCGTAGGGAATTCTACAACACCGGTCATCATTACTACCTACTGCTAGGAGCAGAACATGACAGAACAAATCGTCAAAAGCATCGATAAGTGCCCGGTGATGGGGGCGTCTCACGCGTCGACCCCTACCGCTGCTCATACCAACCAACAATGGTGGCCGGAGCAGTTGAACCTAAAGACTCTGCAACAGAATTCTCCGTTGTCCGATCCCATGGGCGACGACTTCTGTTACGCGGACGAGTTCAAGACGCTCGACCTGGACGCCGTACAGAAGGATATTGATGCCCTAATGACGGACTCGCAGGATTGGTGGCCGGCCGACTATGGCCACTACGGGCCGTTCTTCATCCGCATGGCATGGCACAGCGCGGGCACCTACCGTATCGGCGACGGCCGCGGCGGTTCCGGGTTCGGCACCCAGCGTTTTGCACCCTTGAACAGCTGGCCAGATAATGCCAACCTCGACAAGGCGCGCCGGTTACTCTGGCCGATCAAGCAGAAGTACGGACGCAAGCTTTCATGGGCCGATCTGATCATCCTGACCGGTAACCGCGCACTCGAAACGATGGGTTTCAAGACCTTCGGTTTCGCCGGCGGACGCGAGGATGTCTGGGAGCCCATGGACATCTACTGGGGACCGGAAGACAAATGGCTGGGCGACAATCGTTACACCGGTGACCGGCAACTCGAGAATCCTCTGGGCGCAGTGCAGATGGGCCTGATTTATGTAAATCCTGAAGGCCCGAACGGGAATTCGGATCCGTTGGGCTCAGCCAGAGACATCCGAGAGACCTTCGCCCGCATGGCGATGAATGACGAAGAGACGGTCGCACTGACCGCCGGTGGGCATACCTTTGGCAAATGTCATGGCGCCGCCGACCCTGGTAAGTACGTCGGCCCAGAACCCGAAGCTGCTGGCATTGAAGAGCAAGGGCTGGGCTGGAAGAACAGCTTTGGCAGCGGCAAGGGCAGCGACACCATTAGCAGCGGATTAGAGGGTGCCTGGACCAATAATCCCACGAAGTGGGACAACGGCTACTTCGACAACCTGTTCGGTCACGACTGGGAACTGATTAAGGGTCCTGGCGGTGGCAAACAGTGGGCGCCCAAGAATGCCGAATCGGTGCGGACTGTGCCTGACGCGCACGATCCGACCAAGAAGCACGCACCGTTTATGACGACCGCCGACATGGCTATGATCGCCGACCCGGCTTATTTGGTCATTTCCAAGCGTTTCCACAAGAACCCCGCGGAATTCGCGGCTGTCTTCGCGAAGGCTTGGTACAAGCTGACCCACCGCGACATGGGGCCCGTGTCGCGGTACCTCGGCAAGCTCGTTCCCGCCGAGCCGCAACTGTGGCAAGACCGTGTTCCCAACGTCGATCACGAGTTGATTGGGGAGCATGACATCGCTGCGCTGAAGACCAAAGTCCTCGCGTCGGGACTGTCCATTTCTCAACTGGTCTCCACGGCTTGGGCATCGGCTTCGACGTTCCGCGGCACTGACAAGCGCGGTGGCGCTAACGGTGCGCGCATTCGTCTAGCACCGCAGAAGGAGTGGGCCTGCAATAACCCGCCTGAATTGAACAAGGTGCTGAAGGCACTAGAGACGATTCAGCAGGACTTCAACCGAGCGCAGTCCGGTGGCAAGCGAGTCTCGCTGGCCGACCTGATAGTGCTGGGCGGTTGCGCCGGCGTCGAACAGGCGGCGAAGCATGCTGGTCACAATGTGAAAGTACCCTTCGCGCCGGGCCGCACGGATGCTTCGCAAGAGCAGACCGACGTGGCATCATTTGCCGTGCTCGAGCCCACCGCGGATGGTTTCCGGAACTATCTGGCTGAAGGGCATCGTCGGTCAGGCGAGGAATTGCTGTTGGACAAAGCAGAGATGCTGACCCTGACTGCACCGGAGATGACGGTGCTTGTTGGCGGCATGCGTGTTCTGAATGCCAACAGCGGGATGAAACCCGTGGGTGTCTTGACCCAGAAGCCGGAGACCCTGACCAATGCCTTCTTCGTGAACTTGCTTGACATGAAAACGACTTGGAAACCGGCCAGTACCTCGAAAGGCCTGTTCGAGGGGCGCGATAGTAAGTCGGGCGAGGTCAAGTGGACCGGCAGCCGCGTCGATCTGGTCTTTGGTTCGAACTCGCAGCTACGGGCTCTTGCGGAGGTCTACGCGAGTGCAGATGCGCAGCAAAAATTTGTGCGCGACTTTGTGGCGGCGTGGGATAAGGTCATGAATCTCGATCGGTTCGAGCTTGTCTGATCCTTTGATGGACAGGGCGTGAGTGGGTGACCACTCACGCCCTGTTTTTATTTCGGGCCGCATTCTGGGCGGGCGGAGTGCGGGGTTCGGGCGAAAAGCGACGAACCCGGGGCACCCCTTGCTCTGCAACCTCGCGCTGACTCCCTTGGGTACAAAACTCGACGAAGGCTGTTTGTCGGTAACCGGCATGCGCAGCCTAGTCCCCCGCCACCGCGAACTACATTATCGAGGCGTTGACGCGCCCGGACCGCGCTTTGACCGCACCGTGCCAGATTTTCACGTCCGCATGTCTTCGCTGATGCCCTAGTCCCCGCGGAGATACTCGCCGACAATTGACGAACAGCGGAAATAGAACCTCTCTAACACATGCGGCCCCATGAATTAAAATCTAATCTGCATGACACATGATGCGTCTATACCGAAACACGCTCCGACAAATTACGGCTTGATCTTTGCGATCCAATTATTCACCCATAGCTCGAGCGTTGTTAGCGGTACGCCACCGTTCTCAAGCGCCACCGCGTGGAATTCCTTGAGATGGAACTTGGGCCCGAGCGCGACCTGAGCGCGCGCACCGCTCCAGTATCCAGAGCTGACCGATGTAGTGCTCCTCTTCCGAAATCGCCTCGCTTTCATTCATGCCGGTGGTATCGACCCTATAGGCGATGACCTGCTCCCGAGTCCAGGTCGCGCGAAACATCTCGGCCTCGAGACGCCCAAGCTCACCGAACGGGTCGTCCTTATACATGCCTATATCGGTAGCGAAACGCTCCGCATACAGCGCCCAGCCTTCCACGTAAGCGGGATTAAAGTGTCTGCTGACGGAAGAGCGGCAAATGCGTACCCCCCCCCCCCCCCCGGTCGCGACCCATCCGTTGCCGCAGACTGCTAATAGGCGCCGGCCGAGCACTTTTCGACCGCGATCGGCACGCGCTCGACCAACAACTTGTTGTTTGAAACGGTCCAAAAACACTCCGGCATCGGAGCATTCACCTCATCGAGAATTTTCTAATAACGGGAGAGAAGTTGCTAACGACCCGCGTCGGTATTGGATAGCAAAAAGCGAGGATCATTATGCAGCGCCTGCATGCGCGTAATATGCCACGCCGTCAGACAGGCGGCCGACGCCCGCGCCTTGCGTCGCGGCCCCTACGCGTTGCGTCTATACGAAGTTATGCCGCTGCACCTGCGTGCCCCACATCGGCGCTATTGGGTACATGCCTTCTGATGAGAGCCAATCAAAGCGTTTGAACGACAACGCCATCTGCCACTGTCGAGTTGGATGTCGTAGGTAAGTTGGTCCTGCTGATCAAGCCGCGAGCGCTCGAACCACTCAACCTCCTTGATGTAGCGTGCCATCGTGGCGTAATCCTGTTCGCGCTTTTCGACACCCACGGCAGCCAGGTTGGCGGAGTGGAAGTCGAGGATGGTACCGTCGATGATTCCTACTTGAGTGAATAGCTCAGGATTCTTCGCCAGAAACAGAATCGCCTGCGGATTTGCGAGTTGGTTAATGGTCAAGGGCTTGCCGAAACTAATCCGATATACCGAGCAAACAACGACCAGTGGCACTACCAATTCCACTCAGCCCAATACTTTGAATATTCTCTTTAATGTGACGACTCTTGCTTATTGCTTTAATCCACCATTAAGGTAAATTAAATTGTACGAAAAAATCAATTATAAATTGGCTTATGCCACCGACTATTGGGCCGTACCGCGCCAATTCATATGACCACGAGACTTAAAATATTATTGCAGGCAGTTAGTGTACGACGTGGTTCGATACCTGTTCTGAGGCAGATTGCGTGGACTCTGAGGCCGGGCGAACGCTGGGCGTTAATTGGCAATAACGGCAGCGGCAAAACCCAATTGCTAAAATTATTGTGTGGCGACGTTTGGCCGACCCCGGCAACCCGCGCGAAGCTTACCTACTGGCGCGGACGCCGCTTAGTCGATTTGGTCGAAGCGCGGCAGCACATCGCCTACGTGGGCGCAGAGCGCCAAGATAAATACGCGCGCTATGATTGGAATTTAACCGTAGGCGATGTGTTGGCGACCGGCATACATCGTTCGGAATTGCGGCTCCTGCCGGTTACATCCAAGGAGCGCAAGCGGATCAAGGCAACACTGCGGGTCTGCGGCTTGACCCGCTTGGCAGAACGTGGATTCTTATCGCTATCGTATGGCGAAAAGCGTTTGGTGTTGTTAGCTCGTGCTTTGGTGCAAGATCCGGATTGGCTGCTGCTCGATGAATTTTACAATGGTCTGGATGCCAACTACCGACAACGAATCGATACAATTTTGCAGGCCGCGAGCCGCAAAGGACAATCGTGGATTGTCGCGGCACATCGGCAAGTGGACGTGCCACTTGCCACCCAGCGGCTGATAGAGCTTGACCAAGGCCGCGTGCGTTCAATGGGGCGCCTACAGCGCGCCGATTTGGTGCGGCTTACCGCATCAGCGTGTGAAACGCCGCAACCGACACTGCAGCTTGCATCGCGCAGCGTCGCGCCGCGACCGTTATTGTTGCGGCTGGTGAACGTAAATCTTTATGTCGAGTATCGCTTGGTGCTTCGCAATCTTAACTGGTACATACGTGGCGGTGAGCACTGCGCGGTATTAGGTGCAAACGGCACTGGGAAATCGAGCTTTATTAAGCTGTTGTACGGCGATCTTTCCCCTGCCTGGGGCGGACGCATAGAGCGGTGTGGATTCCCGCCCGGAAGCTCCATCATTGACGAGTGGAAACACCAAGTAGGCTACGTCTCACCCGAGCTGCAAACTGACTATGCTCTTAATGTCAACGTCTTGGAGTTGGTCGCCAGCGGACGGTATGCAAGCATAGGTCTTGCGGGCACGCTTAGCGCGCTGGATCGCCGCCACGCGATTCGCTGGCTACGGTTTTTCAAACTGCTGTCGTTTGCCAAGCGTCGTCCCCAAGAGCTCTCATACGGACAGATGCGTCGGGCGTTAATGGCACGCGCGCTGGCTGCAAATCCACGTATTCTCCTGCTGGACGAACCGTTGACAGGTCTTGACCCGAGGCAGCGGGCTGCAATGAAACATATGCTCGAGAAACTGATGCGCAAGCTCACGCTGATAATGGCGGTGCACCATGTGGAGGATTTGCCGCGCGGTATTGTGCAAGTCTTACGTTTACATAAGCGACATGCGTCGCTTTATTCCCAAACTATGTCTAATTTTTAATTACTAAATAATTTCTAGACCGTGCATTAATTTAATTATATTGCAGATTTTCCCTCGCGCCCAGATCCCGCAGCAGACCTATCGAGCTCGACAAGACGTCGCAAACGGCATTCGTAATCACACAATACTGCGAATCGTCCTTTTTCCACGAAACCAAGTGAAGACCACTACGCATAATGCGAGCCGGCATTGTTCGTCGATCGGCGCGCCGGCTGGTTGAGAAAGAGCGAGCACGTCTGGATCATGCGCTACAGGATAAGAACGCCGAGCGCGCGCTCGCCGTATTGCGGCAATTGCGGCGAAACGTTGAAAGAGCTTCTGGCGCAGACGCGGCAGACTGTGCAGGGCCAAGAGGCTATGAAAATAGCGTCAAGCGTTCAAAAAAGAGGTTTCAGAACAAGTGCAAGGATGTCTGTGTAACTCACACATCATCCACCCTCGTTCAGCCCACAATTGACCCGAGCGTGCGAGACCATATAACAGCGATTCCCTGCCCCCGTAGGACAATCCGTGAATCCACGCGCGCCTCGCGAGCGGCCGCGCCGGCTATACTAATTGTGAGTGAGTCCGCTACCGGACAGAACTTCTCGCGACTCAGGGCGATAGTTCGCATAGACCCATAGGAGTTAGAAAATGAATCACATCAAGCTGTTGATTTTAGCTTCCCTGTTAAGCGGATGTGGTGGTGAAGGCGGTGGCTATGGTTCTCCTCCACCCCCTCCTCCTTCGAAGCTGCCCACAGTGACAGCCGTAACGCCGGCGAATAATGCAACTGGGGTGGCCGCCAATGCGGTCATTAAGGCTACTTTCAACGAAGCGGTCTCTGGCGAGACGCTTACTGTTACCTGTGCGGCTCCGTGCACGAATCTACCTGGGACTGTGGCTCTGGATAGCTCGAGCAAGATCGCCACCTTTACGCCAACGAGCTCCTTGACATCCTCGACTGTCTACACTGCTACGGCTAATGGGAAGAGCGTTGCCACAGGGCTCTCATTGGCAAGTCCGTTCGTGTGGTCGTTTACGACGATCGGTAGCGCTGCAGGCGGGATCAATCTAGGATCCGCGGCGACCTTTGGTGCGTTTGGAGGTCACGCGGGGCTAACTAATCAAGGGATCTTCACCACGATCAACGGCGACCTCGGAACGACTGCGGTTTCTACTTCCGTGACTGGATTCCATGATGCGGGTCCTGGGTGTGTGTACACTGAAACGCCTCTGAACATTGGCGCAGTCTCAGGGAAAATCAATACAGCCGCCCCACCTCCGTCTCTTACTTGCTCGACCGAAGGCACGGCAGCCACTGCCGCTATCTCCGCGCAGGCATTGGCGGATACGCTAACTGCATATAACGCTCTGGTAGCAATACCGGCAGGACCCGACCCAGGCGCGGGGAACCTGGCTACGCTCGTTCTATCTCCCGGGGTCTATACCTCTGCGTCCGGTTCGTTCATGGTCCAGGGTGGAGATCTGACCTTAGATGCTCATGGAGATGCGAACGCTGTGTTCGTGTTCCAGATGGCGACTACCCTTACTGTCGGTGGGCCTGGGGCAGCCTTCCCTCAGAGCATCATTCTCGTTAATGGCGCACAGGCCAAGAACGTGTTTTGGCAGGTCGGTAGTGCAGCGACGATCAATGCCGGTGGGAGAGGGACTATCGAGGGCACCATTATCTCCCAGGCCGGGGCTTTGTTCTCTACAGCCGGTAACGTGTCAGTCGTTACGCTAAATGGCAGAGTGCTGTCTTTAGGCGCGGTCGTTACGTTGGTCAATACAGTGATCAATGTACCGCAGTGAGGCTCTGAAGTGCGATCAGGGTGCACTACCAACGTAAGCGATAACGAATTTGGCTGACTGTAATTGTACAACGCTCGAGTAGCCAACGGATGTGCTACAAGTAGGTTTGTCAACCGGCGTCGAGGTTGACCAGTGTGCGGCGTCCAATGTTGACTATGGGAGAATGCCGGTGAAGTCCTGGTCAGCCTTCGGCGCCGGTTAGTACCTAAATCACTGATTTTATGGTACCCGGGGGGCGGCTTCGAGCTTTGTAGCGTCTGCCCGCTACGAGTGCAACATTCACGGACGCAACGAACGTGGCGGCGCGCAATTGCTCCCCATCATAAATAGCGCCGCCCTCAGTGGGCGTGTTGAACGCGGCGCCTCGTGCGGCGGCAACCGGTTAAACTCGGACGCTCAATGTTTTCGGCGACCAGCAAGAATGCCGCCATTCGTGTAAATTTAAGTCCATGTACACACTTCTGCTCACGGCTTTGGTGGTCAAACGTTCAATCATGTCCAGCCCGCATAGTCCCAATCAAAACCACCTGCTCGCCGCGCTGCCCACGGCCGAGTTCGAGCGATTGTTGCCCCATCTCTACCTGGTGCCGATGCGGCTAGGCCAACTCCTCTGCGAATCAGGTGACCAGTTGCAGCATGCCTATTTCCCGACGAGCGCCATTGTGTCCTTGCACTACGTCATGGAGAGCGGCGCATCGGTTGAAGTCGCCGGGGTTGGCAATGAAGGCATGCTCGGCATTTCACTGTTCATGGGCGGCCAGACTACGGTCACCCGCGCGGTCGTACAGACGGCGGGTCATGGCTACCAGCTACGGTCGCAGCTGCTGATGGAGGAATTCAATCGTTTCGGGCTAATGCTGCGTTTATTGCTACGTTACACTCAAGCGCTGATCACGCAGATGGCGCAGACTGCTGCCTGCACTCGCCACCATTCGGTGATGCAGCAGCTGTGCCGCTGGCTGCTGTTGACGCTGGATCGGATGCCGTCGAGCGATTTGATCATTACCCAGGAATTGATTGCCAGCATGCTGGGAGTGCGCCGCGTAGGCGTCACCGAAGCAGCCGGAAAATTGAAGGATCTAGGCGTGATCAGTTATCGCCGCGGCCACATCACGGTGCTGGACCGTTCGCTGTTGAATGCGCACGTTTGCGAGTGCTATGACGTGGTCAAGCGCGAATTCGCTCGCTTGCTTTTCGACGTACAGTATCGTCAGAACGCTGCCGCTGTTGCGGTCGCGGTCGCGGTCGCCGTACAGAAATAAGGGCCGCCGAGGGAATCGAGGAGAGCATCAGGATCATGGCCAGAAGAACAACATCCCCCACGGTTATCAACGCTGGCAATCGCACGCCGCAGGGCATAAGTGACGTTCGGCGCCAGGAGTCTCTGCTGAAAACCGGGGCTCTGCAGAACGCAATCTTCAACAGCGCCAACTTCTCGAGTATTGCCACCGATGCGAAGGGTGTCATTCAGATCTTCAACGTCGGCGCCGAGCGGATGCTGGGCTATACGGCTGCCGAAGTGATGAACAAGATCACGCCGGCGGATATTTCAGATCCGCAGGAAGTCATTGCACGCGCCGAGGCGCTGAGCCTTGAACTCGGCACCTCGATCATGCCGGGCTTCGAAGCGTTAGTCTTTAAGGCTTCGCGCGGAATCGAAGACATCTACGAGCTTACCTACATCCGCAAGGACGGGAGCCGCTTTCCGGCCGTGGTGTCCGTCACGGCGCTGCGCGACGCGCAGGGCGCCATCATTGGCTATTTGTTGATTGGCACCGACAACACCGCGCGCAAGCAGGCGGAAGAGGCTCTGCTCAAGGCGGGAGCGTTACAGAACGCAATTCTCACGAGTGCCAATTTCTCGATTATCGCCACCGACGCGAAAGGTGTCATTCAGATCTTTAACGTCGGTGCCGAGCGCATGCTGGGCTATTCGGCCGTCGAAGTCGTCAACAAAATCAACCCCAGCGATATTCATGATCCCCAGGAAGTGATTGTGCGCGCCAAGGCGCTCAGCGCCGAACTCGGTACCCCGATCACGCCAGGCTTCGAAGCGTTAGTCTTTAAGGCCTCGCGCGGAATCGAAGACATCTACGAGCTTACCTACTTCCGCAAGGACGGGAGCCGCTTTCCGGCCGTGGTATCCGTCACGGCGCTGCGCGATGCTCAGGGCGCCATCATCGGCTATTTGTTGATTGGCACCGACAACACCGCTCGCAAGCAGGTCGAAATGGAACTGCACAACGCATCGGCCGTTGCGGAAAAAGCCAGCCTAGCGAAAACGGAATTCCTTTCCAACATGAGCCATGAGCTGCGCTCCCCGCTCAACGCCATCCTTGGCTTCGCACAGTTGATGGAGTCCGATGCCACGCCTCAAACGGCCACCCAAAAGGAAAGCACCGGGCAGATTCTTCAGGCTGGGTGGTACCTGCTGAACTTAATTAACGAGATCCTCGATCTCGCCATGGTGGAGTCCGGCAAGCTCTTGCTGTCGCTGGAACCCATGTCGATGGGCGAAGTCATGCTCGAATGCCAGACTATGATCGAACCGCAGGCACAGAAGTCCAGCATAAGCATGAGCTTTTGCCAACTTGCGAAACCGCTATTTGTCCTCGCCGACCGAACGCGGGTGAAGCAGATTCTCATTAACCTTCTTTCCAATGCAATAAAGTACAACCGTGCACAGGGAACGGTTATCGTGGAGTGCACGGCAAGCTCCCCGGAACGCATCCGTATCAGCGTCATAGACACCGGCCCGGGATTGTCGGCGGATAAACTGACGCAGCTGTTCCAGCCGTTCAATCGTCTCGGTCAGGAAGCCGGCGGCGAAGAGGGAACCGGAATCGGCTTGGTAATGACCAAGCGACTGGTTGAGCTGATGGGAGGCGCCATCGGAGTGAAAAGCGCTATCGGAGTCGGCAGCGTGTTTTGGGTGGAATTGCTCCTGGCTGCCGAACGACAGCTTGCCCTTGACACAACCGGCACTGCGGCACTTCAGCCAGCGCAGCTAAAGAATGACGCTGCACTACGCACCCTGCTCTATGTCGAGGACAACCCGGCCAATCTTAAGCTAGTAGCGCAACTCATCACGCGCCGCCCCAATATGTGCCTGCTCAGTGCGGCGGACGCGGCGTGCGGCATCAAGCTGGCGCGCGACCGTCAGCCGGCGGTGATTCTGATGGACATCAACCTGCCGGGAATCAGCGGAATCGGAGCTCTGAAAATCCT
Organism: Gammaproteobacteria bacterium; assembly: GCA_043784265.1. GTDB lineage: Bacteria > Pseudomonadota > Gammaproteobacteria > Steroidobacterales > Steroidobacteraceae > Bog-1198. The sequence continues at coordinate 15,280 of JAYVYN010000091.1, forward strand.
GCGCGAAGATGCGCTGACACAACACATCCCAGTCATTGCCATCAGTGCCAATGCAATGCCCCACGACATTCACAAAGGCCTGGAGGCCGGCTTCTTCCGCTATCTCACCAAGCCCATCAAGGTCGTCGAGTTCATGGATGTGGTGGACCTGGCACTGGAATTTTCTAGGACAGCATCGGACAGTGCAATTGGCAAGGGAGTCTCCAAATGATCAGCGCCTCCGACATCCTTAACGCCGCGATTTTAATCGTCGACGATCTACAGGCTAATGTCCGTCTGCTGGAGAACATGCTGCGTGGCGCCGGTTATACCCGCATTACATCGACAATGGATCCGCATGAAGTCTGCACGCTGCATCGTGCAAACCGCTACGACCTGATTCTGCTCGACTTGCTGATGCCCGGCATGGACGGATTCCAGGTGATGGAGGGCCTCAAGGACCTTGAAAGCGACGGCTACCTGCCGGTGCTGGCCGTTACCGCCCAACCGGATCATAAACTGCGGGCCCTGCAGGCCGGCGCTAAGGACTTCGTCAGCAAGCCGTTCGATTTGATTGAAATCAAGACCCGCATCCATAATTTATTGGAAGTACGTCTGTTGTACAAACAAGCTGAGAATCACAACAAACTTCTGGAACAGACGGTGCAGGAACGGACCGCGGAATTACGTCGAAGCGAAGAACGTTTTCAGCGTCTTACTGAACTATCGTGCGACTGGTACTGGGAGCAGGACGCGAACGGGCGTTTCACTCAGGTTTCTGGGCCCGCTCTTGAGATGCTTGGCATTTGCGGCGAAGGTTCGTCGGACAGCGCGAATCACGCGCAGGGCGCGCGCTGGAATGAAGCCGAGCGCGCAGCGCTAGAAGAGAACATCGCCGCTAGACGGCCGTTCCTGGATTTCATTTACGGACGGACTAATGTCGATGGCTCAAAACAATACTTTCAGGTGAGTGGCGAGCCCATCTTCGACACCTCGGGGTGCTACCTCGGATACCGCGGGATTGGCATGGACGTTACTGGACGCATGCGCCCTGATTCTAGTGAGCCAACGTGAAGGTGCCGAGCTAAATAAAAAAAGCCGTCTGGCGACGGCCTTGCGGTCCTTGTTTTGATAGCCAGGTTTGGTTTATTGCTCTTGCCCGCTAGCGCGCAATGCAGGCGCCTGGCAGCCGACGACGCTGGTGCCAGTCGTCGTTACTGCGACGTTCGCCAAGACTCGACCGGTCAAGGTTCCGCCAGTCAAGGTGATCGATCCGCCGACGGTATCACCCGCGAGAATGTTTCCTTTCAACGTCGAAGTCGTCAGGGTCGCAGCGACTCTCGGCACCCAATACACGTTGCACGGCTGCCCGCCACCGGCCATTACCACCGAGAAATTGGTCCCGGTGAGTGCGCCAGAGACGAAGAAAGTCCAGACCGCGTTCGGTGCTCCTGTGAGTGTCAGCACGCCTGTCTTGCCGGTCGCGTCGAGACAGTATGGACCCGGCGCCAGATTCCTGGCCGCAAGGTTGCCCGCGACATCGGTACAAGCCCTAGACGTGGCCTGAAGCTCGAGCGCATGGTAGGCGGTGATGAAGTCAGCGTGCGCCGCGACTGCGTCCGCGTTGCTCGCAGGGGGCGTGGCTCCGGCAACTGCACAGCCGGTGTTCTTGTAAGCAGCAGTGATGCCAGGGGAGATACCTACCTCACCAACCACGGCGCCGCCGGTGCAGGTTACAGCCCTGCCGCCGAGGACCGCGAATTGGGTGGCCGCCCCGAGTGGCACCTGGGCCGCTGCTGAGGAGATGCCGCCAATCAGCGCGACCGTCGTAAGCAAACCGGTGGAGAGGTATATCTGAGGATTCTTAATAATGTTCATGTTCGTTTCCCATAAGTAGTTTAAAAAAGTTATCTAAGTTTCGCATCTAAATTACTGTAAGCGCGACTATCACCCTGAGTCGCACGAAGTTCTGTCCGGTAACGGACCTCCCCGGAAAGAAAATAGCCGTCTTGCGACCGCCGTTATGAGACGTGTCTGTGCTCAAGCAGGCTGGAATAGTTGCGCCTCTCACGAGGCGAGTGTGGATACACGGTTTGTCGTAAGCAGGTCATTGGTGCCCGAACTTGCCCGCCTCGGGGGTAACTCAAGACTGACCATGGGAGTCGTTGCCTTATTGTCTTTCAGACCGGTCAATCGCGGGCTGAACGAGGGTGGATCGCGCTGGCCGTGCTACGCCCGATGGGTCTATACGCCCCGAGATTCGATAAACGTTCTTGCCAGCGCGCTTGGAATCGTTCAAGGCCAGATCCGCACTCTTCATCAGGGTATGCGCGTCCTCGCTATGGACAGGATAGATACCGATCCCTGCGCCACGAAGTGCAGTTTTGGAGTACGCGGCTGGGTCGGCATTTAGAACGGCGCGAACTGTTGGTGAGGGATACTGAGAATAGCTTTCTGGCGCTAAGCTCTGAGGAATCGGCAAATGAGAACGCCCTAGTCGATGTGCAAGGGCACTCGATCACGTATCGATTGCGGATGGTACCCAGAAGGGCCGCAAGCCGCTCGTGTGTAGCTTCCCGCCATCAGCGGCGCGATCCCCGGTCAATAGCGCGCGTGCCTCACCGAGCCGCTCAACTCTTCACGATGTCCCTTTGTATGGACCAAGGCACCGGGGCGGTACCAAGCGTCCGTTAGCGAGGGCAACAAATCGCTGGCGCGGTGGTAGGAAACTACCGCTGAGCCGAGGTCGTGCGGTATGGGCGAATCGGCCGGTCGACCCTTAAGATACTGGGTGGCCATAGAGCCAGCGGCGGCCTGACATCAACCGTCAAGTTCGCAGGGCAGTCCTAGGCGCGCTCTGAATCGAATAGCAACTAGGTGTGCCCAACATTCGCGCCGCGAGTAGCAAGCCTAACGGGCTTCGTTGCCTGCGTCGTTGGTTGCGCTGGGTTCGGCGTAACATTAGTGGAGGCGGTCGTGGCGTCACTCTCCAAGTCGCCCGAATCGTCTAATTCTGGGTCGCTCCGTGTCTCGCTAATCGTCGTCATAATAAACCCTCTTGTCAAATGAGCCTGACGCCGCAACGTACACTGTCCGAATCCCAAATCACGTTACCGCTGTTGGAATCGAAGGTCCTTGCGCAGCCAGTAAATCAGCGGATCGCTATGCGAATACACCAGGCCCTCGTCACCGACTTTGCGTGCGTGCAATAAATGCGCGGTCGCAGCTTCAAACTCACCCCATTGCGCCCGTACCTGTGCCTGTTGATACAACGCGTTATCGCCTAGTTGGGTCATTAACTGGTGGGTGGCGGTCTTTGCCGAGAGATCAATCCCAAGTTTATGTTCGGCAATCGCAGGCCCGTTAGACGGAACAAATCCGATGAGTAACAGCAGAGCGTCTCCGATGGACGCGTGCGCATTCGAGATTGCCGAAGGCTGACCCGTAGGGCAAAGGCTAGGAGGCTAGGAATAAAATGATATACGTGGACCCATGTCGATTCGAGGTCTTCAGTGCATAGCGCATACCACCCTTCGCGGTCAGCAACAATCGCTCCACGGTCATCTCTGCGCCGCACTTGCTTTGGCAACGGGTCACGTCTGCCCCACTGCCCTCAGCGTCGGATATATCGTCGAATCGCACTGAACAGCCTCGGCAGCCGACGCGGTGCGCAGGGTCGGAGACCGCATAAAGAATGATCTGACAATCGTTCATGGCGTATCGGCACAGCTTTCCGCCAGCCAAGCCGCGCAATAGCGTAGGACTCGCGCCTCGATCTGTTTGCGGATGCGCCCTTCGCCACACAATCCACGGGCGTGCCACTTGATATTTACCAGCGCGGCATGCGCGATGAGAACGCACTGGCCTGCCAAGGGATCAACGGCAGCGGCGTCAAATACCACGCGAACGGCACCAACAACTATGCGGCGGTCTTTCTACTGGAACGACCCGATCGATCAAGCCGTGACGAAACTCTGGCAGGCCGGTATCGTGTTGTCGGCTCGGCGGGCAATTTCGGCCCGGATGCGCAAAGAATTGCAGTACCCAGTACCTCGCCTTACCTGATAACGGTGGGTGCAGTGACGAATAACTGTACTCCCAACGATCCAAGCGACGATGGCGCGGCTTCGCTTCCCCAGCCGGACCGACATACGTGGGATTCGTCACACCCGGCACATCCCAAGCCGCCGCGGTCACTTCCGGGGTCGTCGCGCTGATGCTTCATGCGAACCCCTGGCTCACCTCGGACCAAGTCAAATGCCGGCTGCTAGCAAGCGCGGAGGCGGCAATCGGATAAAGAACGACGGCTATGACTGCGACGATGGAGTCGTGGAACGAGCAGCAATGAGCACTCGAGACCCGAGCGGAGAAGGCGTGAGCGATTTAGTATGTTACGGCGAGCCCACCATCACTAACAGCGCAAATACGCCCAATTGAGAAGCCGCTGAATTCATTTGAGCATTGGACCGGCGCAAATCGCGCCGCAACGCAATGGACCGCTGCGGTCATTCGGCACGCCTTCCGCCTAGGGCACAATATTTCGAATCAAGCGAGTCAACGCCGCCATTTCATTCCAGCCTGCATCCGAGACCGCACAATACTGCAAATCACCTACTTTCCAAGACTCCAAGTGATAGCCACTGCGCGACGTCTCCCCCGGCATCGGCCGCCAATCGGCGCGCCAACTGAAAACATTGATGACATGCGCGCCATGGCGGTACACCACGACCGCTGCTCGTTGACGATCCAGATTATCGACACGTCCTCCGACTAAGCTATAGCCTTGGGTCGTGAAATCGGCAACCACGGGCGATACATCGGCATGCCCCGCAAACCAAGGCTTGACCGTGTGCCGATCCGTGGAGACCACTTCAATTAAACGCGCCGACTGCAGAGATCGCATATGCGCTGCCACCAGGTCATCGGCCAACGATTGATTCGATATTATTGAAGGCAATAAAAATACGATGAGGGTGGCCGCAACGGCGGCACCCAAGCCGCTAAACGCACCCCACCAAAAAGGCCGAGCACGCCAAACAACACCCCCCGCACCCTCCCGATCAATGGCTCGCAATATCCGAGTCCGCAACGCCATCGAAGCCCGCACATTCCCGTATTCCAATCGTAAAGCGCTTCGGGTTCGTTCAAGATGCTCAATCAGCGCCCGACACTCCGCACAACTCTCGAGATGCCGCTCAATATCGGGCACAGTAATCGCATCCGCCTCGCCATCAAAATAAGCCTGCGATCGTAACGATTCAGGGCACGGCATCGGCATCCCCCGAATTATTGTGAGCCCATTGGACCTTGAGCCCAGCTCGAGCACGCGACAACCGCGACATTACAGTTCCAATGGGAACCTCGGTCATTTGGGCAATTTCGCGATAATCCATGTCCTCAATTTCCCTCAAATGCAAAACCTCTCGCTGATCTTGCGGTAGTGCAGCGATAAGCTCATCCAACGTACGCGCGGCATCGCGCTGGATCGCGGCGCCCTCAGGACCCGCCGCCGTTGAAATAATCGCGTGACCGTCAGCTGCGCAATGCTCGTCCGGCAGCGGCACAAAACCGCGGCGTTGCATTTGCTTCAATGCTGTCCAATGGCAATTTCTAACAATCGTCAGCAGCCAGGCTTTCACTTTTGAACCCTGTAATGCGTGCAACCCGCGAAACGCTCGCAGCAGTGCCTCTTGCACCACGTCATCGGCGTCGCTCGGCGAACGCGACAACCAACGCGCATAGCGATACGCAGCGTCCAGATGCGGCAACACCTCCGCCTCAAAACGACTACGCATATCATCCATATATAGGGGTAAGACTCATGGAATATCTGTTTTATTCCTGCCAGCCACACTTTTCCCCAGCTACCCGAACTTCAAGCGACCGTGGCGGGCCCACTCAGGCGATTAAGCCAGGAATAAAGCGCATAAATCGCTGCGACAAATACCACGCCCCCGATCCAAACCGACACGTCAGCAAACCCTTCGCCGACCAAAGCCAGAGGCGTGGCTTTGCCGGAAAATACAACGATGGCTGCGAGGAGCACGCCGATCAGGCTCTCTCCCACAATCAAACCGGAAGCTAATAGCACACCCAATTGCCGAGTTCCCGCAGGATTAGCGGTGCGCATCGCCCGTCGATCATAGACCCAGCCGACAATTGCCCCGACTACAATCATCAACGTAGTTTCAGTGGGCAGGTAAATGCCTAATCCCACCGCCAACGGCGGCACACTAATCGAGCTAAAGCGACGCAGCAAGGCATCCAAAACAATGATAGCAACCCCTATCATCGTACCGGTGCCAATCAAACTCCAATCAAGATCGCCTTGAATCACCCCGCGAGCCAGCGCGGAAATTAAAGTGGCTTGCGGCGCCGCCAGTGCATGTGCAGGGTTCACGCCCGCGACCCCGGCGAACCCATAGGCGTGATTGAGCAGATCCAAGACTGGCGGAATGATAACTGCACCGGCCGCCACTCCCACCAGGAGAGCCACCTGCTGTCGCCAGGGTGTTGCGTCCACCAATTGACCGGTTTTTAAATCTTGTAAATTATCGTTGGATATAGTCGCTGCGCAAAACACTACCGAGGTCACAAATAGCGCAAAGGCCACTAACGCGGGGCCCGCCGAAGCCGGCAACATGGGCTTTACCGCCAACACCAATAACAGCGCTGCGCCCAACACCACCAAGATCCCAACCCCCGATAAGGGACTATTCGAAGCACCGATTAAACCCGCCATATAGCCGCATACGGAGGCAACAAAAAAACTCATAAGCGCAATATAAACAATACCCCCCATCACCAGCACAACCGACACGCTACCTAAGCCGCTTGCGGCTCCGAAGCTCGCTAGCAACCATCCGATCGGCAGCATGCACACCAACGTTACCAGCGCGACAATGCCAATCGGAATATCGCGTTCGGTACGCGGCAGATCAACGCCACTAGGCGTCTTACGCAATCGCGACGCCGCCATCGCAGCACGCAACCCTAAGGTCAAAGGCTTAATCAATTTAAGCAAAGTCCAAATAGCGGCCACACCGATGGTTCCCGCACCGATGAAGCGTACCTGGTGACTCCATACGACATGCCCGACCACGGCCGCCACGCCCGCCACCGGATGTAGGCTCGTCAAGATAGGCACGGCACCGGCCCAAGCAATCAGCGCGCCGAGTAACATCGCGATACCCACCCACAACCCTACTAAGTGTCCCACCGCAAACAATGCGAACGACAAACTAAAATCGTAACCACTAATGGCATTTTGGTTACCAATCCGAAAATATCTCGCCACGTCGCTTGCGAACATTTGAGTCGCGATCACTATCGCAAAAGTGGCTGAGACCACGCCGCCTATTACAATGGCGCGCATTCCGTTGCGATTGCCTTTCGCAATGCTTTCCATCGCCCCTATTTTCAAGACTTCGGCGCAAGCGACGCCCTCGGGGTAAGGCAGATCTGAATTCGTCACCAAGGCGCGCCGCAGCGGAATCGAATACATAACCCCCAGTATCCCGCCCAGCAAACAAATGGCCGAAGAGTACACGTAGGGAAATCCACTCCACCACCCAATCATCACGAGACCGGGCAAGACAAAAATAATTGCGGATAAGGTGCCCGCCGCCGAAGCGACCGTCTGCACAATATTGTTTTCCCGAATCGTCACACCCTTAAAGCCACGCAATACCGCCATCGATATGACCGCCGCAGGGATCGAGGTCGCAAACGTTAAACCAGCTTTCAGTCCGAAATAAACATTGGCTGCAGTAAATACCAGTGTAATTAGAACGCCTAACACAATTGCGCGAAGCGACAACTCAGCACCCGGCTCTGGACTCACTGGAGGGGTACTCATAATTTCACTATTGGCAATGACTAAACCTTATCTTGTGTCTTGGTTGCGAAATCACTGGACTCATGGCGCTCATGTAATTGATCCGCGAGTTCTCCAGAGATTCGATTCACCTTGCGCCCTCGTTGCACCGCGGGACGCTGGGCAATTGTCTCGGTCCAGCGCTTAAGATTGACGTATTCTTTTACTTGTAGGAATTCAGCCGCATCGTACAGTCGGCCCTGCACCAAGGCCCCGTACCACGGCCAGACCGCGATATCCGCGATGGTATATTCAGAGCCTGCAAGATATTCCGACTGCGCTAGCCGCCGGTCTAGTACATCCAGCTCACGCTTGACCTCCATTGCAAAGCGATCGATGGCGTACTCAAACTTCATCGGTGCATAAGCATAGAAATGACCAAATCCACCTCCCAGATAAGGTGCGCTACCCATCTGCCAAAACAACCACGATAAGCATTCAGCACGAATCGCCGTATCAGTTGGCAAGAACGCGCGAAATTTTTCGGCTAAGTACAGCAAAATAGACCCCGATTCGAACACCCGGATGGGTACCGCTGCACTGTGGTCCAAAAGCGCAGGGATTTTCGAATTCGGATTAACCGCTACAAAACCACTGCCGAATTGATCACCCTCGGAAATCCGGATGAGCCACGCGTCGTACTCTGCGCCGCTATGACCTAATGCTAGCAATTCTTCTAACATGATCGTGACTTTCACGCCGTTGGGCGTAGCAAGCGAATAAAGCTGCAAGGGATGGTGTCCCACCGGCAGCTCTTTTTCATGGGTCGCGCCCGCAATCGGGCGATTAATACTCGCCCACCGGCCCCCGTTCTCCTTATTCCACTGCCAAACCTTAGGCGGCACGTACATCGGTGAATCACTCATGCAAAAATGTCACTCTATAGAACTAGAACGGAATATCGTCGTCAAAATCTTCTTTGCCCCCACCAGCGCTACCGCCAGAACCACCAGCGCTACCGCCAGACCCACCGCTTCCCGGAGGCGGCGACTGATCATATTCCTCACGCGGCCCACCAGACATACCACCACCGCTCGAGCCGCCACCGCCACCGCCCGATCCACCCGCAGCACCGCCGCGCGCGCCCAGCATCTGCATATTGTCGCCAATAATCTCGGTGGTGTAACGATCGTTGCCCTGCTTGTCCTGCCATTTACGGGTACGCAGTTTGCCTTCAACGAATACCTGTGATCCTTTGCGTAAATACTCCGCAGCGATTTCACCCAACCGACCAAACAATGCAATGCTATGCCATTCGGTACGCTCCTGTTGCGCACCCGTCGCCTTATCCTTCCAGGACTCGCTAGTCGCAATCCGAATATTGGTCACCGTCATGCCACTGGGCATCGACCGAGTTTCCGGATCCGCCCCCAGATTACCCACCAAAATGACTTTATTAACCCCACGCGACATGACATACCCCCGATTAGACTGCACAGCGAACACCCTAGATTGTACACGCCTAGGCCCCCGAATCACCCTGGCGTATAATGGCTGGTTATGCAAAACATTCGCATTCGCGGGGCACGCACCCATAACCTAAAGAACATTGATCTCGATCTACCCCGCGATCAACTCATCGTTCTGACCGGCCTGTCGGGTTCCGGCAAATCATCGCTGGCCTTCGATACCATTTACGCCGAGGGCCAACGCCGCTATGTCGAGTCCCTCTCGACTTATGCGCGCCAATTCCTGTCGATGATGGAAAAACCCGATATTGATACCATCGAAGGTCTATCACCCGCGATCTCCATCGAACAAAAATCCACTTCGCATAATCCCCGCTCCACGGTCGGCACCGTCACCGAAGTACATGATTATTTACGACTCCTGTATGCCCGAGCGGGCACCCCCCGCTGCCCCGATCACCAGGTGGATCTCGCAGCCCAAACCGTCAGCCAAATGGTCGATGCCGTACTCGATCACCCGGAAGGCACCGCATTGATGCTACTGGCCCCTCGCATTGCCGAGCGCAAGGGCGAACACGCAGAACTTCTAGAAGAACTACAAGCCGGTGGTTTTGTACGCGCACGCATTGACGGCAAAGTCATAGAACTCGATCAAGCCCCCAAACTCGACGTAAAACGTAAGCACACGGTCGAAGCCGTCGTGGATCGATTCAAAGTACGTCCCGACTTAAAACAACGACTGGCCGAATCCTTTGAAACCGCGCTGCGCCTCGGTGCTGGAGTCGCCCGCGTCGCCTACATGAACGACCCCGACCGCACCGAACTCGTATTCTCGGACAAATTCGCCTGCCCCATCTGCAACTATTCGCTAGGCGAACTAGAGCCACGCTTATTCTCCTTCAATAGCCCCACCGGCGCCTGCCCCGTGTGCGATGGTCTAGGCACCCAAGAATTTTTCGACCCCGAAAAAATTGTCGCCAACCCTCACCTCTCGCTGGCCGGCGGCGCGGTGCGCGGCTGGGACCGGCGCAATGCTTACTATTTTCAACTCATACTATCGTTAGCCAGGCACACCAAGTTCGATATCGAAGCGCCCTACGAAAGCCTACCGGCCGCGATTAAACATCTCGTGCTATTCGGCAGCAGCGACGAGCAAATCGAATTCAAATACCTCGACGGCAAAGGCGGCACCGTCAAGCAAAAACATATATTCGAAGGCATCGTAAACAATATGGAGCGCCGCTATCGTGAAACCGAATCGGTAACAGTACGCGAGGAACTTGCAAAATATCGATCCGCGCGAGCCTGTCCCGACTGCCAAGGCATGCGTTTGAATCGTGCCGCTCGCAATGTTTTTGTCGCAGGCCTAAGCGTACCGCAAGTGTCGGCTCTATCAGTGGAACGCGCCATTGCCTTCTTCAGCACGCTCACCTTAAGCGGCTGGCGCGGCGAAATTGCCATCAAAATTGTCAAGGAAATCGGCGATCGCTTAGGGTTCTTAGGCAATGTCGGTCTCGGCTATCTCACGCTCAATCGTAGTGCCGATACACTCTCAGGCGGCGAAGCACAGCGCATTCGTCTCGCGAGTCAAATCGGATCAGGCCTGGTCGGCGTCATGTACATCCTAGACGAACCCTCCATCGGTCTCCATCAACGCGACAATCAGCGCTTACTCGACACCTTAGTCAATCTCCGCGACCTCGGCAATACGGTTATCGTGGTCGAGCATGATGAAGATGCCATTCGCCAAGCTGACTACGTTGTGGATATGGGACCGGGTGCCGGCGTGCATGGTGGGCGCATTGTGGCGCAAGGAACCGCCGCCGAAGTGGCCGCCCATCCTGATTCGATCACAGGTCAATATTTAAGCGGTCGACGACGCATCGAAATTCCTAAAAAACGCCTGACTCCCGATCCTAAACGCATGCTACGGGTCAGCGGCGCAACGGCCAACAATCTTAAAAATCTGACCGCCGAATTTCCACTGGGGCTCATGACCTGCGTGACCGGCGTCTCCGGTTCTGGAAAATCGACGCTTATCAATGACACCCTATTTCGTGCCGTTGCGACTCAGCTCAATCACGCGGCTGCCGGCACCGCGCACTTCGATCGTATTGAAGGCTTGGATTTCATAGATCGGGTAATTGAAATTGACCAAACTCCAATAGGCCGCACGCCGCGCTCAAATCCCGCCACTTACACGGGTTTATTTGCGCCCATTCGCGAGATATTCTCGGCGGTACCCGAAGCCCGCACCCGTGGCTACGAACCGGGACGTTTTAGTTTCAATGTCAAAGGCGGACGTTGCGAGGCGTGCCAGGGTGATGGCGTCATCAAAGTGGAAATGCATTTTCTCGCCGACGTGTACGTGCCCTGCGATGTGTGCAAAGGCAAGCGCTACAACCGCGAGACGCTGGAAATTCGTTTCAAGGGTAAGTCCATTCAAGAAATTCTCGAAATGACCATCGAAGACGCGCTGCCCTTCTTTTCGGCGGTGCCTACCGTCGCGCCCAAACTCCAAACCATGCTAGATGTCGGCCTCTCCTATCTACGCTTAGGTCAAAGCGCCACCACGCTCTCCGGCGGCGAAGCACAGCGAGTCAAACTTGCCAAAGAATTATCCAAACGCGCCACCGGGCGTACGCTTTATATCTTGGACGAGCCGACCACCGGTCTACACTTCGCCGATATTGCCCAGCTATTAAAAGTCTTACATCGCTTGCGCGATGAGGGCAACACCGTCATCGTCATTGAGCATAATCTAGACGTGATTAAGACCGCCGACTGGGTGGTCGATATGGGTCCCGAAGGCGGTGATGGCGGCGGTCAAATTATTGCCACCGGCACACCGGAAGACATTGCCGTCAACAAGCGCTCGTACACCGGCAAGTATTTAAAAGCGACGTTGGCAAGAGCCACGCCCGCTAAACCCGCCGGAGCCGAATCCGGCTCTAGTGTCGCCCCACCTGCTCGACGTCGGTCTGGCCGGTCAAGCGGTGGCGAACATTCGACCAAGACAGCCCCACCGACAGAATAATCGCGAGCGCGCTTAAGGCCACCCAGCTCATCACGCTGGTGTCTTTAAGGTTAAACCAACCCCAACTCACAAATAGCCAGATGAACGCCGCACTCAAGGCGGAGGCCAATAAAATCCCTATAGTCCCGAGTGACAACCATGTCGCGTGCACCAAAAAACCCCACGCCCCCAACAATATTAACCCGGCGATGACCTGTGTCGGCCCCACATGCGGCATAGACGCCGACACCCAATGCACAAACGAGTGTCCGCTCGGGTTATAGGTGAGCACTACCAGCATAAAGGCCACGCCTAAGCGCAATAAGAATCCCGGCAAAGTGAGTTTTTCCATCGGTTTATATTAACAGGGGTCTTACAATCACGAATAGCCCCATACGCGAATAGCCCACATCCGTCCGGTAGTTTATTCTTGTCCGTATGAAACACATCCTGGTCTACTCCGACTCGCTCTCCTGGGGCATCATTCCTGGCACGCGAAATCGGTTGCCCTTTGAAGCTCGCTGGCCAGGAGTGATGGAAAACGCCCTCAATCAAGGTGGCCAGTCCAACCATGGCAGTACCGCCATTCGCGTCATCGAGGACTGCCTCAACGGCCGTCGGACCGTTTGGGAAGACCCCTTTAAACCGGGTCGCAACGGTCTAATTGGACTTGCCCAGCGTATCGAAATACATTCCCCGTTGGCACTTGTAATCCTCATGCTTGGCAGCAACGATTTTCAGTCAATGCACCCGCATACGGCCTGGCACGCCGCCCAAGGGATGGCCACTTTAGTCACCGCGATTCGTCAAGCGCCGATCGAACCCGGTATGCCGACACCCCCAATCTTGCTGGTTGCACCCCCCGCGATCAAAACGCCACATGGCCCGATCGCATTCAAGTTTTTAGGGGCTGCAGCGAAAAGCGCAGGTCTCGCTGCTGCCTACAGCCAAGTAGCGACTGACCTTAATTGCATGTTCATGGACGCAGGCCAGGTTACACCCGCAAGCGCCGTAGATGGCATTCATCTCGATGCGGATCAACATGCCAGGCTAGGAGCTTTCCTCGCAACTGCAATACGCGCCACACTTTCCGTATGAAGATCTTGCTACCGCTTCTGCAACGCCTTAATCCGGAGCGAGCGCACGATCTCGGTCTCATGGGATTGAAATGTATAAGCCCGCTAATGAACACGCCAGTGGCACCCGCACACCTTGCGGTGCATTGCTGCAATTTGAATTTTGCCCATCCGTTAGGGTTAGCCGCGGGCTTCGACAAGAACGGCGACTATCTCGACGCACTCGGGCGTTTGGGATTCGCTCATATCGAACTCGGTACCGTTACACCCAGGCCGCAACCGGGTAATCCCAAACCCCGCATGTTTAGAATCCCACAACAGCAAGCGCTCATTAATCGCATGGGATTTAATAATAAAGGCGTTGACCATCTCGTTAGGCAATTGAAAACCAGCCAATATGCCGGAGTTCGCGGGGTCAGTATTGGCAAAAATGCCGACACGGCCATTGAAAATGCGCACAACGACTATGTCGAATGCTTCCGCAAAGTCTACCCCCACGCCGACTATGTAGCGGTCAACGTCTCATCACCCAACACGCTGCGTTTACGCGAGCTACAGGGGCACGATGGATTAGAGCGGATCATAGGCGCTTTAATGCAAGAGCGACTTAAACTCGCGACGCAGCACGCCAAACAGGTGCCGCTTCTCGTTAAAGTCGCCCCTGATTTGGAGGAAGAACAGATCCAAGCGCTTGCTGATCATTTAAAAGCCCTCAGAGTCGATGGCGTTATCGCCACCAACACTTCAACCCAACTAGCGCTTCTGGCCCCACAGCTACTCAACCCCGAACAAGGCGGCCTCAGCGGCGCACCGATTCACGCAAGCTCAGTGAACGTGATTCGATTATTGCGCGCAAATTTAGGCTGGCATTTTACGGCGACGATCGACGCGGAAATACAAATAATCTTTGGGGTCAAACTCAAAATCTAACCATGAGCCACGGTAAGGAATGATACGTGCTGAAAACAACAACTTACCTGATGAATGCGTTTTACCGCGATCATGCTCAAAGAAAACGCCTGGGCTGCGGTGTAATTGCGAAACAATCACA
>JAYVYN010000092.1:0-10103 GCA_043784265.1 Gammaproteobacteria bacterium
TTGATCAGTACAAGGCTCATCGTGCACCAATGCCCGACGATCTTAGGATCCAAGTGCAACCCTTGTTGGATTCAGTTGCGGCCATGGGACTACCATTGCTGCGTATTGCAGGAGTTGAAGCGGACGATGTCATTGGTACTCTTGCAACGCAAGGTGCCAGGGCGGGCTATGCGGTGCTTATTTCAACCGGCGATAAAGACATGGCGCAGTTGGTAAACAGCCAAGTTTCGTTGATCAATACCATGAGTAATACGCGACTGGATCGCGAAAACGTCAAAGCCAAATTCGACGTATTTCCGGAACAGATTGTGGATTACCTGGCCTTAGTAGGTGACAGCTCCGATAACATTCCCGGAGTATCCGGAGTGGGTCCTAAAACTGCAGCGAAGTGGCTTAACCAGTATCAAACTCTTGATGGACTGGTAGCGAACGCGACTGCTATTTCTGGAAAAGTAGGTGAGAACCTGCGCAATGAACTGCCAACCTTGGAACTCTCACGAAAACTCGCCACTATCGACACTGCGGTGGATTTAAGCGTCCAGTCCGAGCAACTGATCGCGGGGGATGCAGATGTTCCGCGACTGCGTCAATTATACCAGCGATTAGAACTTCGCCAGTTGTTAAAGGCGCTCGACGCAAGCTCGCCCGACAGCGTACCCAACAGCGTGCCCTTAGCGGTACCCGGCACAGGCGCACTAGGCATGCGGCCGCCAGCCGGGGCGGCTATTGCCGATGCGCGCATTTCGGTGCTTCGGGCTCGTAATTATCAACAAGTGATCACCCAACCGGCATTCGACCATTGGCTTGAGAAGCTCACGTCTGCCGCGCTCATATCTTTTGATACCGAAACCGACAGCCTAAACTACATGGCTGCGCATATTGTCGGCGTTTCTTTTTCTGTCGCTCCCGGCGAAGCGGCCTATGTGCCGTTGGCCCACGACTATGCGGGTGCACCCGAACAATTGAATCGAGACCAAGTACTAGCGGCGTTAAAACCGATTCTCGAAGATACTGCGAGACCTAAACTTGGGCATCATCTTAAATATGACGCGCATGTGTTGGCGAATTACGGCATTGCTCTGGGCGGTCATTTGTTTGACTCCATGTTGGAATCATACGTTTTAAATAGTGTGGCGACTCGTCATGACATGGACGGAGTAGCGGAAAAGTATCTCGGCATCAAGACCATTCACTTCGAGGATGTTGCCGGCAAGGGTGCAAAACAAATCACCTTTAATCAAGTCGATGTCGAACGAGCCTGTGAGTACTCGGCGGAAGACGCCGATGTAACCCTTCAGCTACATTTGGCGTTGTGGCCGCAAATCACCGCAATCCCCGCGCTTAAAAACTTGTATGAGACTATCGAGCAACCCTTGGTGCCAGTGCTCTTTAGGATGGAGCGTACCGGCGTGCTCGTAGACCGCGAAATGTTGAAGACGCAAAGCGTTGAACTGACCGTGCGCATGCGAGAACTTGAGGCGCTGGCACATGCGGAAGCGGGTAGCCCCTTTAACTTGGATTCACCAAAACAACTCCAGGAAATTTTGTTCGGTAAATTAGCGATCCCGGTAGTAAGAAAGACTCCTACGGGTCAGCCCTCTACCGCAGAAGATGTGCTTGAAGAATTAGCGGCTAACCATGTCCTGCCCAAGCTTATTTTGGAATATCGCGGCATAGCCAAATTAAAGTCCACTTATACCGATAAATTACCGCTACAAATCGACCCTAACACGGGACGAATTCATACGTCCTATCACCAAGCCATTGCCGCGACCGGGCGTCTTTCCTCAACCGACCCCAATTTGCAAAATATTCCGATCCGTTCCCCGGAAGGTCGACGTATCCGTCAGGCCTTCGTGGCACCGGCGGGTTGTGTGCTCGTCGCAGCGGATTACTCGCAAATCGAATTGCGCATCATGGCGCATTTGTCAGGTGATCCAAGTCTATTGCAAGCCTTCGCAGAAGACCGTGACGTCCACCAGGCAACCGCGGCTGAAGTTTTCGGTGTTGCGCTAGAGGCGGTCTCTGTCGATCAACGTCGCTCGGCGAAGGCCATTAATTTCGGCCTCATCTACGGGATGTCGGCTTTTGGTCTGGCGCGACAGCTAGGTATTGGGCGTGGTGAGGCACAGAAATATGTAGACCTGTATTTTGAGCGTTATCCCGGCGTCAAGCGCTACATGGATGAGACGCGCAAACAAGCACACGAACAAGGCTATGTGGAGACAATATTCGGTAGGCGTCTATATTTACCGGATATTCAATCCCGCAACCAGGCCCAACGCCAGTATGCCGAACGCAGCGCCATCAACGCACCGATGCAAGGGAGCGCCGCAGATATCATCAAGCGCGCCATGATTGATGTCGATACATGGCTAATCAATAGCGGCATCGAAGCGCGCTTAATCATGCAAGTGCATGACGAATTGGTTCTAGAGGTGGCGCAACAGAGCATCGATATCGTGACCATAGAACTGCGCCAACGCATGGCACGCGCGGCAATTTTGCGGGTACCCCTCAAAGTGGACGTCGGGACCGGTCATAATTGGGACGAGGCACACTAGCCATTAAGCGCAAGCGACCCGATTTATGGGTAGCCAGCGACTGGTTACGTCGTTAGCTAGCGACAACTGGTTTTTTTCCGCAGAAAAACGCTATTTTTTTATTGTAAAAAAATCCTTCTAAATTGACTGGAACTTTCAGCCAATGACCCCATCTAATCTAGTAAGCACGTTGGGTGCTCCCTGCTCTCCTCCCTGAGCAGGAATGACCCGGTTTGTCATCCCCATGCCGGGTTGGTCTGCCTCGGTGGTTGCTGCAAAGCGGCCACCGGGGCCTTTTTTTGGACGTTTTTTAAGGCGCCGATAACCAGCCGTCCATGGTGGCACGGGCCGCTTCAATACCTTGTTTTTTCAGGGCAGAAAACAATTGCACGGTAACGGCGGTGTCAGAGCACGCGGCTTGAGTTTCACGCAGTACCTTAAGTCCATCCCGTCGATTGAGCTTATCGGCCTTAGTCAGCAATACATGCGCCGCTCGGTCGCGCGCAAGCACCCATTCCAGCATCACCGCATCCTGTGCTCCGAGACCGCGGCGGCTATCCACGATGAGGACAAGGCCGGCCAGGGAATCACGCACATTGAAATAATGTTCAAGCAGTGCCAGCCAGCGGATTTTCACCGCCTCCGGAACCTTGGCGTACCCGTAGCCGGGCAAGTCCACCAAACGGCGTTCAGGACTTAATTCGAAGAAGTTAATCAGCTGGGTACGCCCTGGCGTGCGGCTGACCCGAGCAAGCCCGGAACGCTGCGTAATCGCATTAATGGCGGTTGATTTACCGGAATTTGATCGGCCCGCGAAGGCCACTTCGCGCCCCACATCGGGCGCTAATTGGTGTGCTTCAGCGGCGCTAGTCAGGAATTTAACCAATGGGTAGAGAGACATGGGCACAGTTTGGACGATTATTCAGGGCCGTAGTGTACAATTTAGGTCAGTAGGCCATTCAATTGCTCTTACCTTCAAGGGATCCGCTGAACATGTACGCCAAACGACTGTTTTTGATTGTTGGATTGACGCTTATTATTGTATTGGGCATAAAACAGTTTTCAACCACCCGCCATGGCCTGCCGGCATCCACGAGTGCCACGACATCGGCACCCCTAGCTCCTGAGCCTCCCCGCGCCACTCATGCCGCCGGTGCGATCGAGTCCGCGCAAACAACCCCAACCAATAAGCCCGAAGCTGCTTCGACGATCAAACAGATTAATGAAGATGGATCGGAAACCATCGAAGATACTAGTGGTGATAACGGTACTCACAACGCATTGCTCGCAGCAGTAGCCTCAACCGCCGCGGCCGCCACGACCAGCACGGCAACTCCCTGGATTGAAGGTACTAATTACACGCGTTTAGTGCCCGCTCAACCGACATCGGTCGCAGCAGGCCAAGTAGAGGTGCTCGAGTTCTTTTGGTACGCATGTCCTCACTGTTATGCAATTGATGCGCAAGTGGAATCTTGGATCAAGAGCAAACCGAGCTACATTAGTTTTACGCGCGTACCGGTCTTGTGGAATGAGGGTCATCGATCGCTGGCACGACTTTTTTACGCCTTGGACAGCATGGGTAAGCTTGGGCAATTGCACTCTGACATCTTTAAGGCCATTCATGTGAACGGCAATATGTTGGTAGCGAAAGACGCGAGCGATGCGGCTGGCTCGGAACAGATTCAAACCCAGTTTGTAAAAAAATTCGGCATTTCGGAAAGCGATTTTAAAACTGCTTATCACTCTTTTTCAGTTGAAACCAATATGCAAAAAGCCGATCAATTAGTACAGCGCTACCGCATCGCGGGAGTTCCTACTTTTGTGGTGAACGGCAAATTTGTGGCCGATGTCGGCACCGCTCAAAGTCCAGAACGACTGCTGGCGCTGGTCAATGACTTAGCAACCGGCGAACACAAACACTAACTCCCCGTGATCACTAATTCCCTGTGATCACTCATAATCTGTGATCACTCATACGGGGGGATGTCATTGCGGACGAGTTCAATTTGAAGTCGTCGCACCCGTGGACCTTAAAGTTTCTGAATGCAATTGTTCAATATGCAGTAAATCTGGTTATCTGCACTTGATCGTGCCGAAGGAACAATTCAAGTTAATTCAGGGTAGCGATGCCTTGATAACGTATGCGTTTAACACAGGTTTAGCTCGACACCTTTTTTGTTCCACCTGCGGCGTGAAATCATTTTACGTACCCCGCTCTCATCCGGAGGGATTCAGTATCAACGCACGTTGCATTGATAATACGACCGTGCGCTCCATGGTCGTGACCGCCTTTAACGGTCGCGAATGGGAAAAGAGTCGCGGCAGCCTTCACACTTAAGCTCAGTTTAGCGAGCGGCTACTTCTACCCGGGAATCGTTATAACAAGCGCCCTCAGCGAGATCGGCTTTGTGAGTGGGCGCCAAAGCGGATACCGTCTGTCCATTGGCAGCGGTACGCAGCCATGCTCCTTTATCGGAACTGACTACTCCAGGTCGTATATTGTTTGTGACTTGCAGTACCAAAAACACCTCGCCTTGATCGTTCCATACCTTAACCTTGACACCATCATTTAAGCCACGCGTGAACGCATCGCTGGGATTCATTTCTAATACGGGTGTGGCATCGTTAGCCGCAAGGCCTCCAAAGGTCGAGGTGGTGCGCTTATCCGAAGCAGGTGAAATCAAGGTCAATGGATAAGTTGAGGCCAACGCTCGATAGCTGGGTAATTTTGCTCCGTAAAGAGTATCAAGCTTCGCGGACTCCAGTTCGATTTTACCGCTCGCAGTGCGTGGCACTACGTTTTGAAATAAAACCGGCTCGTGGCCGTCAAATTCCATACTAATTGCCTGATCGACTGCAACTTGGCTTGGGCGAATCCCTTTCATTCGCGGATCATTCGCATCTAATGCTGCATCCATTAATTCACTATCACTATCGGTAAACGCCGCATCGTTAAATCCGAATTTAGCCGCTAGCCGTCGAAAAATCTCGGTATTCGGCAAACTCTCACCTACCGGCGGAATCACAGCTTCAGCACGCTGCAGATATTGCTGACCATAGGCAGTAAAAATATCGGCATGTTCAAAATGCGTACACGCGGGCAAAATCACGTCCGCGTAATCCATACTATCGGTCATGGCAACTTCAATCCCGACAGTAAACAGATCTTCCCGTGCTAAGCCTTTGCGGATTAAATTTTGATCAGGATGCACAATCAAGGGATTGTGGTTATATATAAACAAGGATTTCAGCGGCGGATTGAGTGTTTCATCCAGCAACAATTGTCCCACATCAAGAATATTGACCGTCCGAGTATTGGGCGGTACAAAATCCGGACGAGTGAGTTTGTCAGGGGTCTTGGGGAATGCATGACTTGCGCCGCCAACTAATCCGCCGCCCGCAACACCGAATTTTCCGGCGAGTGCAGGAAGTGCCGCGATTGCCCTAAGACCTGATCCGCCGTTTTGATTGCGCTCCAAACCATTTCCCCAGGCAATTACCGCGGGTGTAGCGCTCTGATACCAGCGTGCTAGCGTTCGAATATCCTCTACCGGAATATCGCAAATTTCGGCAGCACGCTCGGATGGGTAAGTACGCGCAACCGCCATAAAGGCGTCAAATCCAAGCACATTGGTTAATATAAAGTGACGGTCGAGTCCACCCATTTTTTCCAATTCAACGGCGATCGCCCAAGCCAGCACCACATCCGTGCCGGGACGAATCGCCAAATGCAGATGTGCTTGCTCAGCGACTTTGATCCGTCGCGGATCAATCACCACCAATTTCGCACCATTGCGCTTGGCTGCATTAATTTGTCGCATGAGATGTAAATTGCAGGTGCTCGCGTTATTACCCCACACAATAATAAGCTTCGCTAGACTCACTTGCTGAATCGGGGTACCGGGAGTCGAACCATAAGTTCCCAAGTAGGCAGCGCTACGAATGCCGCCGCACATAGCGCCACGATTCAGCAAAGATGCACCGATCTTATGGAAGAACCTCAGCGACATCGAGTCGCCGGCCAGCATCCCGTGTGG
Source organism: Gammaproteobacteria bacterium (assembly GCA_043784265.1). Taxonomy (GTDB): domain Bacteria; phylum Pseudomonadota; class Gammaproteobacteria; order Steroidobacterales; family Steroidobacteraceae; genus Bog-1198. The sequence goes on from JAYVYN010000092.1 coordinate 6,581, forward strand.
CCCTGCATAGTTCAGGGGTAACAATGCTTGCGGACCAAACTCATTAATAATCACGCGCACCCGCGTATAAATGGTCGCCAGCGCCTCATCCCAAGAAATCCGCGCGAATTTTCCCGAACCCTTAGGACCCACACGCTTCAGCGGATAGCGCAATCGATTCTGCCCGTGGACAAACTCCGGATAGTAATTGACCACCTTAGCGCAAACTGCGCCGTGAGTAATGGGGTTAACTTTGGACCCACGCACCGCCCACACTTGATCGCCGACAACGGTTACCGTCAGGCTACACGTGTCGGGGCAATCGAGAGGGCAAACACTAGCTTTTTCGACGCTCATGGGTTTACTCCGTCTACGCGTGGCGTAATAGCCAAATTGGTGCGCCCGCCGCGATTCGAACGCGGGACCTTCGGCTTCGGAGGCCGACACTCTATCCAGCTGAGCTACGGGCGCAATAAACTAGCAAGGAATAGTACTCGTCAGGTATTAGTCGCGTCTACTCCGTCGAAAAAATCGACCGATCCGGTCTCCAATGAATACTCAGCCCCTACGACTAATAGTCCAGAGGTCTGAATGAGTTGTTCGATAATGTCCGATCCATGCCGCAAATGATTCACCGAGGCCCGAATATTGGCGCGCACGGCCTCACGAAGCAACGCCTCGAGATTATGCCTAAGGTCGGTCGCCAACAAACCTTCCACCGACGGGCGAACTAAATCGACGATAGCATGTAAATTTCGCGATTGATTTTCTTTTGGTCTCTGTAATTGTTCTAGAGTAGCTTCAATAGCGCCACAGCGCGAATGACCTAAAACCACCACCAGACGCATACCAAATTGCTCTGCCGCAAATTCAACGCTTCCAATTTGCGAAGGAGCGACAATATTACCGGCAACTCTAATAACGAAAAGATCACCCAACCCCTGATCAAAGACGATTTCCACCGGGACCCGTGAATCTGAACAACCTAATATCGCGGCAAACGGCTCTTGATGAGCCGGTAATTCCAGGGAGCGAGCTCCACTGACAAATCGTTCACGCCCTTGCACATCTGTAACGAAGCGATTGTTGCCCTCCTTCAGCCGTGCGAGCGCCTCTTGAGCTGGTATCATCAGTAATTCATCCTCCTTTTGAATGCCGCCAGTATACCTAGAAAGCATGCCCGCACGCCTAGATCCGCCTAACCTTAAACGCGTGCTTAGTACTCGCGATCTCGTAGTCTATGGCCTAATTAATATTGTGCCCATCGCTCCGTTTTCCGTATTTGGACAGGTATGGAACGAATCTAAGGGTATGGTGCCCTTGGCCTATCTAGTCGGTCTGATCGGTATGTTTTTTACCGCGATGAGCTACGCCGCCATGTCACGCGCCTTCCCGGTCGCGGGCTCGGTATATTCTTATGCGCAACGGGGACTGCACGATATAGCCGGATTTTTCGCGGGCTGGCTGATTCTTCTTGACTATATCCTCGTGCCCGCATTGCTATATCTGTTCAGCGCCATTGCATTGCGACCTTTACTACCCGGTGTCCCTGAATGGATCTGGTTGGTCGTGTTTATTTCATTTAACGCAAGCGCCAACGTAATAGGTATTGCATTTACCGCGCGAGCCAATCGCTACCTGCTGGCGCTAGAACTGGTCATTCTTGCAATGTTCATTCTCTTAGGGCTTATCGCCCTTTACGGCGGCACGGGTGCTGGCGGCCTCACGCTTAGGCCCGTGTATAACCCTGAGTCATTTTCACTTGCAACCGTCGCTGGGGCCACTTCACTAGCCGTATTATCTTTTTTAGGGTTTGATGGTATCTCGACGCTCGCGGAAGAAACCCACGGTGGCAATAATGCCGTTGGACGCGCCACCGTGCTTGCGCTTTTATTAGTCGGCATTTTATTCATGCTTCAAACGTGGATCGCAACAGATCTCGCAAAAGGATTAACATTCTCATCACCAGAAACCGCTTTCTATGACGTCGCGGCGCTCGCGGGCGGCGCCTGGTTTAAAATCATGACTTTAATCGTGGTGATTATCGCCACCGGTATCGCTAACGCCATGGCTTCGCAGGCGGCGGTCGCTCGCGTTTTGTTTGCCATGGCTCGTGACGGCAAACTGCCCAGGGTGCTGTCACGTATCCATCCACGTTTTAATACCCCTTACGTCAGTACCTTGTTTGTGGCAATTATTTCACTGATTGTCGGACTATTTTTCGCGAGTCGTCTCAACGACTTAAATAGGATCGTTAATTTCGGTGCACTCACCGCGTTCTTGTTGCTGCATTTATCGGTTATAAATCATTACATTATTCGACAACGCAGCCGCAACTGGCTAAGACATTTACTATTTCCATTGGCGGGGTTTTTAGTAATCGCTTACGTGCTGTATCAAATGGACAGCGCGGCAAAAATTATGGGGGTGTGCTGGATCTTGGCGGGAATTTTGTACTATTTTACGCTTACAAAAATCTTAAATAAGCCCGTATCCTTGCAAGATTAGCCTAGAGTTTTTCGATGCAACGTGAACAAATAGTATATGTCGGTACCAGCGATCTTTCCTTGCATTTTCGCGGCAAAAGCTTCCCGGTGGCGGACCTCCCTACCCGACTGCAGCGGGGTCTCGGGTTAGCGCTTACCAATATCTTCCTGTCGGCATTCGGCTCTATTCAAATGACGACATTCGGTACGCAGGGGGAAGTGTTTCTACTTCGCGATCCAGATACTCGAGTATTTGTTCCGTTCGACGGCAGTACTAGCGAGTATTTTTTCCTCGGCGACATTAAAACAGCGCCGGGTGAGGCCTGGGGATTTTGCCCTCGACAAATTCTACGTCGCGCTCTTGATCGGCTAAAATTCGAGACTGGCCTGCGCCTACTTGCCACATTTGAGCAAGAGTTTCTTTCTAGTGGCGTCAGCGCGCATCCGTCGCAACCCTACGAGCTCGACAGTCTTAGGCGCCAAGGAGTCTTCGGTGAAATGTTACTGACTGCTATGCGCGCGGCCGGTGTAGTTCCCGACTCTTTTCTATCGGAGTTTGGGCCCCAACAATTTGAGGTTACTTCGGCGCCAGCGATCGGCATGCGGGCTGCTGATGATGCGGTTATTAGCCGAGAGATCGCTCAAGCGGTGGCTTTCAGACTAGGACAGCGAGTCAGTTTTACCTCCATTCCCGATTCCAATGGAGTCGGCAACGGCACGCATATCCATTGGGGTTTTCTCGATTCGGACAATCAGCCGGTGCGCTATGATGAAAATGCGCGCTGGCAAATATCACCGCTAGGCCAGCAATTTATGGCAGGTATTCAACATCATCTCCCAGCGTTGTGTGCCGTTACTACGCCCTGCGTCGCCTCCTACTATCGCTTGCGGCCAAATAGATGGGCTCCGATGACCGCTGATGTGGGTTTACTCGATAGGGGCACGGCAATACGTGTGTGCCCCATAGTCGGGGCTGATCCTGTGCATCGCGCCAAGCATTGCAATGTGGAGTTTCGAGTAGCAGACGCGACCGCAAGTCCCTATCTGCCACTTGCAAT
>JAYVYN010000093.1:0-13821 GCA_043784265.1 Gammaproteobacteria bacterium
CGCCGCCTTGAAACAGAGTTTGCGTAAGGCTTGCACCTAGACTCCAAAACCCGGTGCCGGCTTTAAATAAATCACCGATCGCCGTCGCTGAACTACCAACACCCCCGGTCAGGGTGATCTGCGGCAGCAGATTGGCAATCGCGACCCCAAGCTGGGCAGTCGCCGCATGTAATTGCGCTTCGGCAGCGCGAACATCCGGTCGTCGCTCTACCAGCTGCGACGCTACGCCCACGGGTATATCGGTCGGCAACGTCAATTGATCCAGCGCCAGCGTCGAGGCTTTCATCTCTGCGGGTAGCCTTCCTGTAAGCACCGCCAACAAATCATGCGTCGTTTGCAATTGGCGAGTCAGCGGCGGCAGTGTGGTTTCCAACTGGGCGAGTGCAGCTTCTTGAGCGAACACGTCACCCTCGGCGATGGCTCCTAGCTCTAATTGACGCCGCAATATTCCGAGCGCATCCCGCTCAAACCGAATGATTCGTTGGTTGCCTGCAATCTGATCGCGAATTCCTGCTTCTTGAATCGCCGCCGTCACCACATTCGCGGCAAGCGTCAAATAGGTGGCGTCCAATTGGAAACCGTTGGCTTCAGTGAGCGCAGCCTGGGACTCGACTTGCCGACGATTAACACCAAATACGTCAAACAGGTAGCTGACACTCACCTGCGGAGTGAATAAATTAAATAGCGCGGTACCGGAGTTTAAAGTAGGAGCCAGCACACCCACCGCATTGCGTTGCCGACTCGTTGCAAAGCTGGCCTGCACATTGGGATAATAGATGCCGCGTTGGGCTGCAAGGTTCTCATTGGCTTGACGCAATACCGCTTGAGCCGCGAGCACCGAAGGGTTCGCTCGCATCGCCTCCTCGACTAGCGCGTTAAGCTCAGCCGAGCCAAAACCCTTCCACCAATCTCGGGGCAGATCTTGACCTTCAAGAAAATGCTGCGCGGCGCCCCCGGGACCCGCAGCCTCGGCGGTCAGCGCAGGTAACCCCTCCGCGGTGTAGTGAGCATCTGGGGGTGCACTCGGGCGGTGGAAGCGAGGTCCCACGCTGCAGGCGCTTAGGTAGGCGCCGGTGCAAGCGCAAGCAACTAAAGCGATTCCACGAAGCGACGTTCCCGCGCGGTGCCTCATGCACTCGTCTCGGGCGGTAACTCGGGCGGTAACTCGGGCGGTAGCTCGGCCGGTAACCGGGGTGGTAGCTCAGGTGGTAACTCACGCGCGCGCGAGAATTTCAAAATGAGCACCGGTAGTACCAACAAAATTAGCACGGGCGCGAACATCATCCCGCCGACCACCACAATCGCCAGGGGTCGTTGTACTTGAGAGCCAATGCCACTGGATAATGCTGCTGGAACTAAGCCTACACAGGCCACAATGCAAGTCATCATTACGGGCCGCAACTGCGTACGGCAGGTCTGTGCAATGGCCCCCGGCCTATCGTGACCAAATTCCAAGCTGAGATTGTAGTACGACAGAATAAGAATCCCATCCATGGTCGCAATACCAAACAGCGCCACGAAGCCGATCGCCGACGAAACGCTGAACGGCGTTCCAGTCACCCAGAGCGCAAAAATTCCGCCGAGTAATGCCATGGGGATCACGCTTGCCGCCAGTAGCGCATCACGCCAGCTGGCGAAATTTAAATACAACAAGAGCACGATCAACGCAATTGACAGCGGCACTACAATCGACAAACGCGCAATGGCTTCTTGGAGATTACCAAATTCACCCACCCATTCAAGTCGATAACCGCCGGGCAAAGAAACCTGCGCGGCCACCGCGTTCTCGGCATCCAACACCGCACCTCCCAAATCCCGGCCGCGCACGCTGAACTTGATTGGCACATAGCGTTGCTGTTGTTCGCGAAAAATAAACGCGGCGCCCGACACCAAGTGCACATCTGCCACGTCGGCAAGTGCTACTGGGATCACCCCGGCACCGGAACTCGCCGGCGCAATAATCGGTATTGCGCGAATTGCCTGTATGCTCTGACGATACGGTGTCGCCAATCGAACCATCATCGGAAAATGACGATCGCTACTGCCCTCGTACAGATCGCCAGCGCTTTGCCCACCAATAGCCGATTGAATCACGGCGTTAATATCACCCGGCGCAAGACCATAGCGAGCCGCCCGTACCCGGTCTACATCAATACGAATCGTAGGTTGACCTAAAGATCGTAGCGCCGCCAAATCCGTAATGCCGGGCACTTTACTGAGAACCGCAACAATATTACTCGCGGTCTTTTCAAGCACTTCCAAATCGTTACCGAATATTTTAACGGAATTCTCTCCCTTGACTCCTGAGGCAGCTTCTTCGACGTTATCTTCAATATATTGAGAGAAATTGAAATCGACGCCTGGAAATTGCTGATTCAACGCATGAGTCATATCCGAGGTCAGTTGCTCCTTATCAACCCCCGCCGGCCAAGTGTCCGCAGGTCGTAACGGAACGAAAAACTCCGCGTTGAAAAACCCAGTCGCGTCGGTGCCGTCATCCGGTCGCCCATGCTGAGATACCACGGTCTGAACTTCCGGATAATGTTGCATGAGTACGCGCATGCGATTAACGTAAGTATCACTTTCCTCTAACGAAATCGACTGCGGGAAGGTGGCGCGAATCCATAAGTTGCCTTCCTCCAGTTTGGGCAAAAACTCCATGCCTAAAGATCGCACCGCCACTATGGCCGCAAGCCCAATCAACCCGAGGGCGCTGAAAGTGACAATTCGGTTGGCCAATACAAAATTAAGCGCCGGCTCATAAATACGCCGCAGGCCACGCACTACCAGCGTCTCGCGCTCCTCGACCTTGCCGCGGAACAATAGCAAACTTAAAGCCGGCGCCACCGTGAAGGTCGCGATCAGACCGCCGGCGATCGCGTAAGCGTAGGTCTTGGCCATCGGGCCGAAAATATGACCCTCGATTCCCGAGAGCGTGAATAGGGGTACGAAACCCGCAATAATGATGGCGGCAGCGAAAAATATCGATTGACTAACTTCAGCAGCGGCGATCGAGATTGTGGCTGTTTTTCCACTAAACCCGCTCGGCGGGCGCATGCGATGTAAGGTACTAGGGCCCGTGCCCCGATGCGCAGAGCTTTCCGATAAATGCCTAAAAATATTCTCTACCATGATGACAGTAGCATCGACAATGAGACCGAAATCAATGGCACCGACCGATAAAAGATTAGCCGACTCACCACGCAATACCATAAGACCAATGGCGAAGGACAACGCAAATGGAATGGTCGTCGCGACAATGATGGCACTGCGTAAATTGCCTAAAAACCCCCATTGCAGCAAGAAAATAAGCACGATGCCCGCTAGCATGTTGTGCAACACCGTATGCGTCGTGACATTGATCAGATCGCTGCGATCATAAATCCTTTGAATACTGACGCCCGGTGGCAACAGGCCGTCCCGGTTTATTTTTTCGACTTCCTCTTCCACCCGCTTAATCGTAGGGACACTTTCAGCGCCACGACGCATTAAGACAATGCCTTCCACGATGTCATTGTTATCATCAACGCCGGCAATACCGAGACGCGGCAAATTGCCGATGGCTACCTGTGCGACATCGCCTAGTACCACTGGAGAGCCTTGATTAGGACTGATCAAAGTATGGCGAATATCCTCGACGCTATGAATAAGCCCAACGCCGCGCACCACGGTGGATTGCGCCCCGATATTCACTGTCTGACCACCGACGTTAATATTCGCGTTACCGAGAGCCTGTAATACCTGGGGTAACGAGAGCCCGTAGCCGAGCAGCTTGCGCTGATCGACCGCGATATCGTAGGTCTTGGTCTTGCCGCCCCAACCGGTGACATCGATAACACCGGGGATCGCTTTGAAGCGACGTTCAAGCACCCAGTCCTGCAGGGTTTTCAATTCAGTGACCGAATAAAGAGTAGGCCCGCTCAGCCGATATCGAAAAATTTCCCCAATAGGACTGGTCGGTGAAATTTGCGGCTGCGCCCCGTTCGGAAGCGCGGGGACCTGCGTGAGTCGATTAATGACCCATTGCTCCGCTTGGCTGTATGTGAAGTCATAGGTGAACTGCACCTTCACATCCGATAGCCCAAACAAGGAACTGGTACGAATCGCCTGCACATTAGGAGTGCCCGCCATTTGCACTTCGAGCGGAATGGTAATGTAACGCTCGATTTCTTCCGCCGATTGACCGGTGCTCTGAGTGACGATATCCACTAAGGGCGGAACTGGGTCTGGATACGCTTCAATATTCAGCGAAAGAAAGCTAGCAAAGCCAATGCCCAACATCAATACCAACAGAATCACGATCAGCACGCGCTGACGCAGGGCAAAACTGACGATGGCGTTCATGGAGCGATAGGTGCGGGAGTGGCGGCTTGATCGACGAACAGCGCGCCTTTGGTGACGACTCGATCTCCGACTTTCACGCCGTCTCGAATCTCAATCAGGCCGTCGTGACTACGGCCGATGCGGATGGCGCGATACGCGATCAAGTCATTGGATTCCACCACCCAAATGTGCGCAGCTTCACCTTCATACACGACCGCGGACTCAGGAATAGCCGGTGCATCGCTGGCATCGCCGGTTAATATCCTGAAATTGGCGAGCATCTCGATTTTTAGCGCGCCATCCTCATTCTCAATCTCAGCACGTACTGGCAAGCGGTGCGTCATCGGATCGACCCCCACCGCCACATGGGATAAATGGGCTTTAAATACCCGATTGGGGTAGGCCAATACATGCACTTCCACTGCCTGTCCCGGTTGAACGCGTGCGATGTCGCTCTCACGAATATTAGCGACCAGCCACATATGCGCAGGGTCTGCGATTGTAAATGCCGGCGTACTGGCGCCGGCTTGCAGGTATTGGCCCGGACCTAATTGTCGGTCGACCACCACTCCTGCAATGGGCGCACTTAACTTCACCTCGGAATTCACATTGCGCGACTTTTCAAGCGCGTTAATTTCAGCGTCAGATTGATTTAGGATTCGTAGCCGGTCGCGCACGCCCTTAAGTCCCGTCTCCGCCGTCGCAAGGTCGCTCTGGGACTGCTGCCAATCTTGTAGGCTACCTCCCTTAGCCTCATACAGCGCATGTTTGCGAGTCTCGTTGATCCGCGCTAACTTGACCTGTGAATTGGCATTGTTCAAATCATTTTGCGCCTGTAAAAACTCCGAGGCAGCAATAATCGCCAGCGGCGCGCCGCGACGCACTACATCACCAAGGCCCGCAACCACCCGCACCACTCGTCCCGAGTACGGTGAAAATACCGCCGTGGCGCGATCGGCATTGACCGCAATTTTGCCTTCCGTTAGCTCTTCGCTCACAAAAGCGTGCACGCCCACAGTCTCGATAGTTAAGGTTTTAAGTTGCTGGGGAGTTGCCTTAAAAGTGCCGGGCGGCGAGGCGACTAACGGCGCTTCCTCATGGCTGCCAAAAAATTTCTTGCCAGCCCAAACTGATAAGACCACCGCGAGTGTGACTATCGCGAGCAGTACACTGAATTTAATTTGGGCGTAACGGGACCAGCCGCTCGCGTCACTCATGGTGTTAATTTTTTCTGTAGTGCATCAGCGGTAGAGTGGGATTTTTCAGCTTCGTTCAGTTTATGGGGTCGATTCCAACCCTCGACGCTCACCTGTTTGGCTCGAGTTAAGGTGAGTTTGCCGGCGGGGGCATTTATGCCGATGGTAGAACCCGCGCCAATGGTGGCATTTGCGCCAATACGTACCGGTGCCACCAACATGCTGCCTGAGCCGATAAAAGCGCCGTCCTCAATGACGGTGGGCCATTTATTCTGGCCATCGTAATTGCAAGTAATAGTACCGGCCCCGACATTCACATTGGCGCCAATTTGAGCGTCGCCCAAATAACTCAAATGATTGGCTTTCGCGCCTGCTTTAAGTTCACTGTTCTTGATTTCCACAAAATTACCGACATGTACTTGCGCGTGCAGGACCGTACCAGGCCTTAAGCGCGCGTACGGGCCGATCCGACAATTTTCGTCGGCGATCGCATGATCAATAATGCTATTCGCAAACACTTCGGTGTCTGCGCCAATGCGCGCATTGCGAATAAAGCAATTGGGCCCGATTTTAACTCGCGCGCCTAAATGAACCTCGCCCTCGAAAATCGTATTAATATCAATGATTACATCGCGCCCGACCGTCACCGTGCCACGCACGTCCACACGGGCGGGATCCACAAGGGTCGCGCCCGCGCGCATTAATTCATGGGTACGCTCACGCCGATAGGCAGTCTCCACTTCGGCAAGCTGTACCTTATCATTCACGCCCATCACTTCGCCGGCATTGCCAGTAACCACCGCGACCTCGTGACCACCCTGCACCGCGGCAGCGATAATGTCGGTCAAATAGTATTCTTGTTGATCATTGGTATTACTTAAGCTCGCAAGCCACCCGCGCAAGCGACTAGCCTTCGCCACTAAAATGCCGGAGAAAACTTCACGGATGAGTAGCTGGGAAGGGGTTGCGTCGCGCTGTTCTATAATAGCGGTGGTTTTACCTACAAGGTCGCGCATGATGCGCCCATATCCGGAGGGATCCTCTAGTAGCACCGAGAGTAATGCGAGTGCTGAAGTATCGCCCGCATCCAAAAGTCGCTGCAAAGTCGGCGCGCGAATCAGCGGTACATCGCCGTATAAAACCAACACCTGATGGTCATCCGGAATGATCGGCATGGCTTGCATCACGGCATGGCCAGTACCCAACTGATCCGCTTGTAATACCCAATCAATGGATTGATGGGCGAGCGCGGTTTGTACCTGGGCTGCGCCGTGACCATACACCACCACAATGCTGATCGGATTCAGTGCGCGTGCGGTGCTAACCACATGCGACAGTAGCGGTTGACCCGCCAAGGGTTGTAGCACCTTAGGCAGGTCGGAATTCATCCGCTTGCCCTGGCCTGCGGCTAATATTATGACGGAGAGCGGCATAATTCCCACGTCTGTGCCTTTAGATCCTAACGTTTTTTGCGCAAACGGTCGATGGCCCGCAATTGCGCCATCGCGCGCAGTAGCTCAGCCTGAGCTTCCGCTATTTCCATCTTATCGGTGCGATCCCTAATAGCATCCTCAGCTCGCTGCTTAGCTGCTTGGGCCGCCGCTTCATCGAGGTCTCGCGCACGCGCCGCCGTATCGGCGAGCACAGTCACCAAATTAGGTTGTACTTCAAGCGCTCCGCCCCCGACATAAAAAGATTGCTCCTCTTGCCCATCGATTTGTGCGCGGACTTCTCCGGCTTTCAAGGTCGTCAAAAGGGGCGCATGCCGCGGCGCAATCCCCAATTCGCCTTGCGAACCCGGTACGAATAGCATGTTTACGTCGCCCGAAAAGATTTGGCCTTCGGCGCTGACAATATCTACGTGAATGGTGTTAGCCATGCTTTTTAAGTCAAGGTCTTCGCTTTCTCGACCGCTTCCTCAATGGCACCAATCATATAAAAAGCCTGTTCCGGTAGGTGATCGTATTCACCCGCAATAATGGCCTTGAAGCCACGAATGGTGTCCTTAAGCGGCACGATCTTGCCGTCTTGACCTGTAAATACTTTGGCGACGTTAAAGGGTTGCGATAAGAAGCGCTGAATTTTACGCGCGCGATACACACTGAGCTTATCTTCCTCAGACAATTCATCCATACCTAGAATCGCAATAATATCTTGCAACTCTTTATAGCGCTGCAGCACGGCCTGTACACCTCGGGCCGTATTGTAATGATCCTCACCCACTACCAGCGGATCTAACTGGCGACTGGTGGAATCCAAAGGATCGACCGCCGGATAAATACCTAGGGAGGCAATTTGACGCGACAGCACCACGGTGGCGTCCAAGTGCGCGAAAGTGGTCGCAGGCGACGGATCGGTCAAATCGTCGGCGGGAACATAGACGGCTTGAATCGAGGTGATGGAGCCGGTCTTGGTGGAGGTAATGCGCTCTTGCAGCACGCCCATTTCTTCGGCGAGCGTCGGCTGGTAGCCCACCGCTGAGGGCATACGACCGAGCAACGCCGATACTTCGGTGCCCGCTAGGGTATAGCGATAAATATTGTCGACAAAAAACAGCACATCGCGACCCTTGCCGGAGGGCTGTATCTCGTCACGGAAATATTCGGCCATGGTAAGCCCGGTCAGCGCGACGCGTAGACGATTGCCGGGTGGCTCATTCATCTGGCCGTACACCATCGCTACTTTCGAGTTCGCCAAATTATCTTTATCGATGACGCCCGATTCAATCATCTCGTGGTAAAAATCGTTACCTTCACGGGTTCGCTCACCGACGCCGGCAAATACCGAAAGTCCGCTGTACTGTTTAGCGATGTTATTGATGAGCTCGAGCATGTTAACGGTCTTACCGACGCCCGCACCGCCGAATAAGCCCACCTTACCGCCCTTGGCAAAAGGCACTAATAGATCGATCACTTTGATCCCGGTGACCAGCAAGTCCTGACCACCCGCTTGTTCGTCATAGCGCGGTGCCGGACGGTGAATCGGTAAGTACTCGGTGACTTGCACCGGTCCTCGCTCGTCCTGCGGCGCGCCGAGCACGTCCATAATGCGACCGAGCGTGCCTATGCCGACTGGAACGCTGATGCCCTTACCAGTGCCTTTAACAGTCAGCCCACGGCGCAGACCCTCGGACGGTCCCATCGCAATCGTGCGCACAATACCGTCACCTAATTGTTGTTGCACCTCAAGAGTCAAGTCCACCTCATCGAGCTTGAGCGCGTCATAAACTTTGGGTATTTGATCGCGCGGAAATTCCACATCGATGACCGCGCCGATGATTTGTACGATTTTGCCGCTGGACATACTAATTAATCCTCTTGCCTAAACTGCTGCCGCGCCGCCAACAATTTCCGAAAGTTCTTTCGTAATCGCCGCCTGACGGGCCTTGTTGTAAATGAGTTGCAGCTCATCGATAAGCGAACCCGCATTATCGGTTGCGCTTTTCATGGCCACCATGCGCGCCGCCATTTCGCAGGCGACGTTTTCGACTGCCCCTTGGAAAACCTGAGATTCAATGTAGCGCATGAGAATACCGTCAAGAATTTCGATGGCATCGGGCTCGTAAATATAATCCCAACGCTCTTGCAGTTGGTCCTTATCGATAGTCTGTAGCGGCAACAATTGCGATACCACGCCCTTTTGGGTCATGGTATTGACGAAAGTATTGTGCACCAATAAAAGTTGATCGAGCTTGGCCTCGCGATAAAAATCCAACATCACCTTGGTCGTGCCAATAAGATCGTCGACATGCGGTTTGTCGCCCAAATGGGTCACCGAGGCGGCGATCTCAACGCCGCTTAAACGACGAAAGAACTGCACGGCTTTAGAGCCAATCAAACACAAACGCACAAAAGCGCCACGCGCTTGAGCTTCGCGAATCGCGCCTAAGGCAGCTTTAAAAAGATTTAAGTTAAGCGATCCGCATAGGCCGCGATCGGTGCTAATCACGACTATTCCTACCGACTTTATTGGGCGCTCTAACGTAAAGGGATGCTTGTAATCCAAATTTACCTGGCGTAGGTGGCCGATGATCTTACGAATCTTTTCCGCATAGGGGCGCGTCGCGCGCATACGATCCTGCGCCTTGCGCATTTTGCTTGCTGCTACCATTTCCATGGCCTTGGTGATCTTCTGAGTATTTTTGATACTCGCGATCTTGCCACGAATTTCTTTTGCGCCTGCCATACCTTTAGTCTGCTGTTACTAAGCTAGTGTTACAGCGTCGCGAAGAAGTCTTCGCAACACTTCTTAAGCGCAGCCTCAACATCTTTCGACAGATCCGGCTTGGCATTGATGCTCTTCAACAAATCGGCGTAACTACCGCGAGCGAAGGATTGCAATCCCGCTTCCGTGTCGACCACTTTACGGCGCTCTACTTTGTCAAAATAACCATTGTTCGCGGCATACAACGACAGCGCCATTTCCGCCACTGACATGGGAGCATACTGCTTTTGTTTCATCAACTCGGTGACGCGCTGGCCACGCTCCAACTGTTTGCGCGTGGCTTCGTCCAAGTCCGAGGCAAACTGTGAGAAGGCGGCGAGTTCTCGGTATTGAGCGAGCGCTAACCGAATTCCACCACCCAGTTTTTTAATAATATTAGTCTGCGCCGCTCCACCGACGCGCGACACGGAAATGCCGGCGTTAATCGCCGGCCGCATGCCCGCGTTAAACAAGTCGGTTTCTAGGAAAATCTGCCCGTCGGTAATCGAAATGACGTTGGTCGGCACGAAAGCGGTTACGTCCCCGGCCTGAGTCTCAATGATGGGCAACCCGGTCAGTGAGCCGGTCTTACCCTTGACACGTCCATTAGTAAATTTTTCAACATATTCTTCGTTGACGCGCGCTGAACGTTCCAGCAAGCGAGAATGTAGGTAAAACACATCGCCCGGATAAGCTTCGCGTCCTGGTGGGCGGCGTAGCAGCAATGAAATTTGGCGATACGCGACCGCTTGCTTGGACAAATCGTCATACACAATCAATGCGTCTTCGCCATTGTCCATGAAATACTCACCCATGGCGCAACCCCCATACGGCGCTAGGTACTGCATGGCAGCCGGCATTGAGGCTGAGGCCGCAACAATAATGGTATGTGCCATTGCGCCGTGTTCTTCTAACTTGCGCACCACATTGGCGATGGAACTTTGTTTCTGTCCGATCGCGACATAGACGCATTTTACGCCCGTGCCCTTTTGATTAATGATGGTATCGATCGCCACTGCGGTTTTGCCAGTCTGGCGATCGCCGATAATCAACTCACGCTGACCGCGGCCGATCGGCACCATGGCGTCGATGGCTTTAAGACCGGTTTGTACCGGCTGCGACACACTCTTACGGAAAATCACGCCGGGCGCGACACGCTCCAAAGGGGATTTTTGCTTAGCGTTTACGGGGCCCTTACCGTCGATGGGATTACCCAGCGCATCGACCACTCGGCCGAGCAATTCTGGACCCACCGGCACTTCAAGAATACGGCCTGTGGTCTTGACTACAGAGCCTTCGGAAATGTGTTTGTAGTCCCCCAACACCACCGAACCCACCGAGTCTTGCTCAAGGTTCAAGGCCAACCCGAAGGTATTGCCGACGAACTCCAACATTTCGCCGTAGCGGGCGTCGGCTAATCCGTGGATACGCACGATGCCGTCAGTGACGCTCACCACCGTACCGACATTACGTGCCTCCGCAGCGCCGTCGAATTTATCGATACGCGCCTTGATCAGGTCGCTGATTTCCGATGCCTTAATGGACATACTCAATCCTCATAAACAGCTGTTCTAGCTTGCCAGTTCGGTGGCAAGTCGTTCCAAACGGCCCTTCAAAGACCCGTCGATGACTAAATCTCCGGCACGAATTACCGCGCCCCCTATCAACGTCGCATCCACTGATGTTTGCATACGCACGCCGCGCTTTAAGCGCGCACTTAATGCCTGTTGCAGCTTTTCTATCTGTGCGGCATTGAGCGGCACCGCCGAACACACCTCAACCTCGACGGTGTTTTCTACCGCAGCGCGCAAGGTCGCAAATTGCGTGGCGATTTCTGGCAGCAAACCTAAACGACGGTTTTCTGCGAGCACCCGCAGAAAATTCTGCATGCCGGCATTTAAGCGATCACCCGCCACATCCGTCATAAGGGCAACCGCAGAGTCAGCTCGCCCCGGACTCTTGGTCAAATTCACTACACGCGGATCTGCCATGATCGCCGCTGCCGCACCCAGCCCTTCAGACCAGGCAACCAAAGCCTTTGCTTCACGGGCGTATTCGAACGCCGCTTTAGCATAGGGCCGCGCAATAGTGGCTCGCTCAGCCACGCGCAACCTCGGCAGCTAGCTGGTCGAGTAGGTCGGCATGGGTATTCGGATCGATATCCCGTCCGAGTACGCGCGAGGCCCCTTGTACCGCAAGCTTGCCCACTTCCTGGCGCAAGCCCTCCCGCGCACGCGTGGTTTCACGCGCCACTTCGCCCTGCGCCTGGCTCACCAGACGTTGCGCTTCGCTCGCCGCAGTGCCCTTAGCTTCTTCGACGATTTCATTGGAACGCTTGTTTGCCTGCTCAATCAACAGCGCGGCTCGATCCCGCGCATCGCGCAAGATATCTTTTGAGCGCGCGGTCGCCTCGCTGAGATCTTTTTGGCTCTGGGCGGCCGCGGCGAGACCATCGGCAATGATCTTCTGACGCGCTTCAATAGCCGCCATAATATGTGGCCAAATGAATTTCATCACCAGCCAAGCGACCGCAAAAAAGACTAGGCCCTGGATGACCAGCGTAATTGCTATGTCCATATCGTGCTCGTCTAAGCGCTTACTTCAAGCCCAATGCGGACAAGAACGGATTGGCGTACAACAGCAGTAGACCGATGGCGACACCGATGATGGGCACCGCGTCGAGCAACCCTGCGACAATGAACATCTTAGTCTGTAGCATGTTGGTTAATTCGGGCTGGCGAGCTGAACTTTCTAAAAACTTGCCCCCCAGCACGCCGAAACCAATCGCGGTCCCGAGGCCACCAAGGCCAATTACAAGTCCGGCTGCAATCACGGTGGTGCTCATGACTTGAGCAATTTGGGCCATATTTTCCATTAAATTCTCCGGTCTGTAACGATCATTAAATAAAATTCGCTAATGACTCTCGGCCGCCATGCTGGCGTACACGATGGTCAAGGTCATAAAAATAAACGCTTGCAAAGTGATAATCAAAATATGAAATGCCGTCCATACAAATCCAGCAAAAAACTGTGCACCACCCATCACGTAAGTCGACAGATGGTTAAGCGCCGCATCCAACGTAAAGCACGCGATCAACAAGAAAATAAGCTCACCCGCATACATATTGCCGAATAATCGCAGCGACAAAGACAGCGGTCGCACCAACTCTTCGATGAGCCGTAATAGTAAATTGATCGGCGCCAACAATATCAACCATAGGCCGTGTGCATGAAACGGTGCGGTGAACCATTCCTTGAAAAAAAGCACCACGCCCTTGTGCTTGATACCCACGTACCAGAGTAATAAAAACACACCCAAAGCCATCCCCACCGTAGTGTTGATATCCGCGGTTGCCACCACGCGCAAATGCTCAACACCGAATAGTTTGGCGCTCGCGGGCAGCAAATCCACCGGCAACATGTCCATGAAATTTTCGAGGAAAACCAAACAGAAAGTCGTCAATGCCAGCGGCGCTATAAAATCACTTTTGCCATGAAAAGTATCTTTGACCATACCGTCAACAAAACCCACCAACAACTCTACCGCAGCCTGCATTTTTCCCGGCACACCACTGGTCGCGCGACGCGCTATGGAGGAAAACACGACCACGAACAACAGTGCGATAACGGCTTTGAAAATAACGCTATCCAGGTGCACAGCCCAAATTTTGTCGTGCCCGGTATTGACGGTCAAATGCGTGAGATGGTGCTTAATATAGCCTGTCATCCCGCTGCTAGTTTCTTCGACCCGCATTCCAAACCGCATACATTCCCCACGCAAACTAACACTTACTTTATAACGGCAAGTCCAATCCAATAACCCAATTGGGACACCGTCAAACCGATCAACAATGGCACTGCTTGCAGGCGCAACAATCCCAGCGCCAGGTACAGCGCCACCGCAAACCACAACCACTTTAACGCCACCGCCACATACATGGCCGTGGTCAAGGTAACCGCTCCGGCAATACCGGGTTTAAACATCCGCCACCCAAACAGGGCACTCCCCATCGCCACGATGGATCCACCGACCAGAGCTGCCAGCCCCGCCGAGACACCCCAGGTTACCAAAAACCCCATCGCAACCAGCATCCCGCAG
>JAYVYN010000094.1:0-11578 GCA_043784265.1 Gammaproteobacteria bacterium
CCCTTATCAGCTAAGATTCGGCTTATCATCAGAAATGAAATCGACGAAGGAGGTGCAACCAACGGGTACGAATTAGTGTCGATACCAGACCCATTGACTATCCTCGTCTTGCCATGATCAACAATTCCTAGATTTAAAAACAATTGGCGGTCATCTGGATTTTGAAAGAACACGATATTTGCAAATTTTAAGGATAATCTATAAAGGAAACGTGAAATTACACCTAAAATACTGCGGACGGCCCCCGATCCCTCTATGAAGGTATAACCGAGACCGGTTATCATTGCGGCTATTATTGGAACTCCGGCAATTCTAGCGGCAATTGTTCCGTAAAAAACTGGCTTTGCGGTATACGACAACACACAGTCCGGAGCTATTCTCCAAAAAACACGTATAAGCTCGAACATAAGTATAATGTCTGCAAGCGGGTTCAACGACGTACGCCGTAGTCGTATCTGGATGAGCTCCACACCAATACTGCGAAGCTCGTTGGCTGTTCGTTCGCATTTTGGTGCTAATGCCGTAACCCGGTGGCCATGAGCTAATAGACGGACGATGAGCGGTCGTCGGAAATTTATCAGAGAGCTAGCAAGGCTCGCAACTATTGCGACGTGCTTACCCAATGGCTTCGTTCTCAAGCCACGCCTGCAGCATTAACACCGCCCAAATATGGTATTCAAAACCGTTGTGACCGGCCAAATAAGAAACCCAAGTTTGCCTTACCAATTGAGCGTCAATTAAGCCGGACTTAGACAGAGCGCTTTCGGTAAGATAGCTCTCAGCCCATTCGCGAAGGGGACCCCGCAACCAGTTACCCAGCGGAATGCCAAAGCCACTTTTCGGTCGATTTACCAGCGAAGGTGGCACGTAACGATACAAGACTTTACGAAGGATAGACTTGCCAACACCCTGCGCTATCTTAGCGTCAATCGGAATACGCCACGCCAGCGAAAACACGTTTGGGTCAAGAAAAGGAATACGACTTTCCAACCCTACGGCCATGGTTGCGCGATCAACTTTTACCAATATGTCGTCCGGTAAATAATTCAATAAATCAGCAGCCATCATTTGTTCGC
This sequence comes from Gammaproteobacteria bacterium, assembly GCA_043784265.1. GTDB lineage: Bacteria > Pseudomonadota > Gammaproteobacteria > Steroidobacterales > Steroidobacteraceae > Bog-1198. The sequence goes on from JAYVYN010000094.1 coordinate 1,077, forward strand.
TGAATTGCAGTTTGGCTACGGATTGATTCTGTAGAAACTCTGGGTGATTCATTTCTCCAAAAGGATCATCAACATTCGAAATCCAAAAAGAAACCAGTCGCCGGTAAAGCTCTGCACGTGAGCGTGCGCCTAAAGCACGACCGAATTTATGCATCTTATGCCCAAGAAGCCGCTGTGCTGGTCGCCCTCGCACTTTAGCCAAGGTCGCGTTGAGATTATCCCACGCATCCACAGGCACCATGCAAAAGCAGTTTCCTACAGCTCCTCTAAGAGATCCTGGGATAAGCATCAAGAGCTGCTGAAGTTTTTTTGCTACGACATGACGATTGTACCCCCCAAAAAGCTCGTCTCCAGCGTCGCCAGTAAGCGCGACAGTTACATGCTGTCGAGCTAGTTGAGCCACCAAGTGAGTTGGAATTTGAGAAGAATCGGCGAAAGGCTCATCATACATTTTGGGAAGCTTAGGTACGACCGAGAGCATTTCTTGTGGCGAAACAATAAAATCGGTGTGTATAGTCCCAAGGTGCTTTGCTACTTTTCGTGCATCACTGCTTTCATCGAAATTTAAATCACTGAATCCAAGGGAAAATGAACGTACAGCTTCGGAGGACTGCGCCTGCATAATCGCTGTCACCAGAGCAGAATCAACCCCACCTGACAAAAATACGCCGAGTGGAACATCGGAATGCATTCGTAATGCGACAGATCGATTGAGTTCGGCGTCGAGCAAAGACACCATTTCTGGTACGCTGCAACTCAACGGCGCACGCTTTGAGTCAATAATTTCATCCAAAGCCGACCAATAAATATTTGGAGCATCTAATTTGTCGCATTCAGCATCGACAGAGATGCCTATCCAGCTGCCAGGCGGTAACTTACAAATTCCCGTATAAATAGATCGTGGGGCCGGTACATAGCAATATTGGAGGTACAAACGAACTGCGTCACTGTCTATTCGACCCTTCCAGTTCGGGAACGAACGTATTGCCTTAAGCTCCGAACCGAATAGCACTGAGCCATTATGCCACCCGTAGTACAAAGGCTTTTCACCAAACCGGTCCCGAGCGAGAAACAGTTTTCGGCTATGTGAATCCCAAAGCGCAATCGCAAACATTCCATTAAACCGACTTAGCGATTCAATAAACCCCCAATGTACAATTGAAGCTAGTATTATTTCGGTATCGGAATGTCCACGCCATGGAAATTGCAGGCCTACCTGTTCTAATTCAACCCTTAGTGCGCGGTAGTTGTAAATCTCGCCGTTGAACACAATAGTATAACGCCCGCACACCGAATGCATAGGCTGGGCCCCCTCAGCACTCAAATCTACAATGGCCAGCCGCCGATGTACTAGGCCTACGCGAGCTCGGCAATCAAACCACTCCCCCCGCCCATCTGGCCCACGATGCGCAATCGCATCGCCCATTGATCGCAGCACATCAATTGCCTCGTGAGTGCCAAACGGCACATTCATGAACCCGGCTATGCCGCACACTTGCTACATTCCTCTATTGCGTATGTTCGTAGTGAACACCGAAGATCGAAAATATTGAGCCACTAATTCTCCCGGAAGCGCTTCATCAATAATTTGCTGCTTGAGGCGGACAGCTCGTCTATTTTCAATATCTGAGGCTAGATATAAAATAACACTAGCCGACTCAAGATACTTTTAGCATAACCGATTCGCGAACCCATATGCCGACTAAAGGTCAATTGCTTGAAGGAGAATTCGACGCCTGTTACCTTTCAACCTTAGCAGAGACAATACTCCAAGAATCAAAAATAGCCAGGTTGGGGTGTTGTTATATTTTGGGGTAAAAAATGCTATAGCACTTACGAAACAAAGCACTCCCCATGCAACAAGGCTTGCGCTTGTAGATCCACGAAGCAATTGCAGGCCGACCCAGTTGAAGAAAAACGCATGGATTAAAATGCCCGCAATCATAAGTATTGAACCGCCATCGCGGTATAGCGGCTCAAGAAACGTACCAACATTAGTTGGCATTGGCACCAAAATAAAATCGTTTACCTGGGATGGGGGTGGATCAGATGCCCCTAACCGAGAAAGTAGGATAAACATTGGGTATAGACTTCTATCGAGCTCTTGCGCCGGGACTTCTTCAATAATTACACGATTCAAATAAGCGAATCCACTAGTAGCATACATATACATCGGCTCGAATATTGCCTCGGATTGTTCGCCTATGGAAGCCTCTCCCCCGACTGTATTAATTTTTCCCACCCACAACCCTATTGCCAGGAACAACGCAACTGTAGAGATCGTCGCCGTAACACTCAAACGTACGATGCTTCTCGAAGTTAGTCGAGAATATTTTTTGAGCATAAGCAATAGTGCGCCCACAAAAAGAATCCACATCGGACGTGTTCTATCGATATATATTAAGTTAGCGCAGAACTGAATTATGGAGAGCACTACCAAGATCAAGCGGCCGCGTCCAGATTCTACCTTTAGAATAGTAAACCATATCGCTAACCAACCCAAATAACTCAGCTGCGTTCCAATGCTTGCCGTGTATTCCGAAGCTAGTCTAACTTCATAGCTGGACGTCGCCAATTTGATAGCCAATGCCCCGGGCGACCCAAAAAAGGAAATTAGATTGTTGACGTATTGACCAATTCCGATCAAACCAATGGCATGCAGAAACGCAATTGAAATAGGGGAGCTGGTAGTTTGGGCAGCATCTTGGCATGATCGGACGTCATCCAACTGATGGGCGAATCGCGTATATGCCCGAAGCGACGTCGCACTGGCGACAAAGTACGCCAGCACGGTGGTCATACATACCAGATTGAGTTCCATGGTGGAGCGCTCATAGCCAATCAGATTTACTGTATATAGCGCATATGCAATCGAAAATGTGAACGCGCCAAAAGTGCTCGGCATTAATAAGAGAACCCGAATCACTCAGTTTCGCTCAAATAACGCGAATGCTTAGATCGAGAAATAAGCAAAAAAACGAGTTGCTGTGCAGGAACCACCCAGAGCACGTTTGACGATAGCCTTACTGAACCTAGAGTTGCAACCGCGATCAATCCGATACCAAAGAGATTTGATCGAACTAGTGCAGCCATTAGAAAGGATTCATTTTTACTGCGTAGAAGTTCGTATGTCTTGAAATTGACCGGACCAACCAACAAGCCGTGAATCGCAATTGCAGCAAACGGTGAGAAATCGGTCACCATGCCGGCAGGCGAAAATCTACCAAAACCAAACGCGCCAACGATTATAACTGAAGCAACAATCAGCAGGAAAATTATAATTTCTCGTGTATGCCCCTTAGCCTGAGTTGAATAGATTTTGGGGAAAAACATCGGTGCAAGCGCGACAACTACTGCGGATACCAGCTCAGGGAAGCGAGCCAAGTATACAAAAATACGCCCCTGCTCAACAGTAGAGGAGCCGACAAGCGCCATCGCAAGTTGGTCGTTTTTGAACAACCCATAGTTAAGTAATTGTTGGACCGCCATTTGTCCACCAGGATACTGTTCGTCGAAAACCATTTCCGACCGCCCCCTTAGCACTAACAAACAACATAGGCGACTTATAGCCGATATCATGAATAACACAAAAAGCAGGTTTTTCCCGACACCACATGTGAAGCTTGCAATGACGAATAAAACAACGAAGAGCGGGTACCGAAAGAATTGCCCGATTGCGGCAGCACGAATTCGTCCATGCGCGTACATTTCGTTTGCAACTACCACCGATACGGTATCAACAGCAATTGTAACCAGTGCAATTACCGCGTCGAACACCGGGAAGTGTAACAATAGTACGATACTAATTATTGATGCCAGTGGCAAAACTCGCCGTATCACAAAGGGCATCAGGCGAATGTGTCGCCCCTTCCATTCCATTCCCCGTGACAAGACCCAACTATCGTGACCGCATTTCGCAAGTGTTAGACCAAGGGTTTGCCATGGGAAAAATAGCAAGAATTCAACCGTCGCTTTGCGGTCGACTCCCGAAAGGCGCCCAGATCCAAGCCACGCAAGACCCAATGCTGTAACGCCGCCCGGTATTAGCAACAATGTAATATCAAATAAACGACCTCCCAGGAAACACTTGATCGCCCGTAACGGCCATGCAAAGATTTGAAGACGGCTACAGCTTAGTATAGGTTTTGATGAGCATGCGCACATCAACGGTTGCCTTTTTTTTTAACCGCTTTAATTCGTGTGATCGCACTAGACCCTGTGCCCACAATTATTTGCGTTCAAGGGAGTCTGTGGCTAGAACAAATCCTATAGACAACAGAAGACCAAAAGCAAATCCGACTCCGATGTATAACTCGCGGTTTGGTCGTATAAATCCATCTCTGTCTACAGCCTTACCTGGGTCGATGACGGTAAAGGCGTACTCTGGGCGTACGGCTGCTAGGGTGCTCCGTTTGACGTAATACTCAATCGCGGACGTTATTGCTTGATGTACCGGAACAACTGAAGTTAAGTCTAACTGCCTTGTTAAAAGGTCAATACTCGCGGCAGCTTCCGCAATTGCTCGCTTCCGCATATCTTCGTTAATTCTGCTAACAAGCTCGTTAGCCCAGCGTGCTCCCTCAGTGGAATCTACCCAGTCAATATCAAGTATAACTAAACCAGTTTTTTGATCTTCAGTTACTCGTCGAATTTTTTTGTCAAAGCGCTTATAGGCATCAAATAAAGTAGGGATCTTATGAATATTAACTCGCCAATTCAAAGTCTTAGCATCCCACTCGTCACTATAAAGGCGCTGTACCAATCCGTTTTCGTTGATAAATCGTTCCGTGAATTGCCGAGACTTTAGAATCGCGATTGCCTGAACCGAGTCCTTATTTGATCCTATATTTACACCAGCAAGTGACGCGAGTCCACCCAATCCACCTACCACGGAATTCAAACCTGCCATCGGCGACGCAGACGAATCCGCTGGAAACAGGGTAACCGAGGCACGATATACTGGCGTTATGAAGTACGCGGCCGCTATCGCAACTCCTGTACTAAGAAGTACGATGCTTACTACCCACCGACTCTTTGCGCGAACTAATTGCAAGACATGCACGGCGCCCGTATTAATGTCGACCGCAGCCGTAGTCACAGGTCTTTGTACCCGACCGCACACCAGTAAGGTCCATTATCACTAAAGCAAATTCTTACAAGGCCGGCTGCTTCCATCATCATTACTATCTGCCTCTTAGTAAATCTTTGTTCAAGTCTAGTCCCAAACCGATCCAGCGCATCCGTACGCATGGTGTAGAAACTCCGATTCCGATACGACGAAAGCGGAAACACATCTACATTGGCCCCTGCCAGCTCAATCAGTCGGGCGACTCGAGCCGTAGGAAAGTATACAAAAGTTGCAATTGCACCGCATAGGCAATACTTCAAAGTGTATGGCAATCTTGATATGAGTCGTCGGACCACATCGCTGACACGCCAAATTGATTGAAACCAAACGGGCCGATTATCAAACGCATAGTACAAATACACTAGAAATGGAGCCCCTTTCTTAAGCTTTGAGACACAAGATAGCAGGCCACCCGCGGTGTCTGGGACATGGTGGAGGACACCCAAGCTGTAGCCGAAGTCCATTGAATTGTCTTGAATTGGCATATTTTCAACAGATGCAACGGCGAAAGAACAATTGCTTACCGCCTTCAAGTTTTTCTTTGCCACCGCTAACGCAACCTCGCTGGCGTCAATACAATGAAGGTGGCCCACTCTGGGCGCTACTCTAAGAGCCCACCGGCCGCTTCCGCAACCCAAATCGAATCCAACCGAAGACGCTGACAACTTATTCCAAGGAAATATCTCAAAATATCGCCCAAAGAGGTCTAGTGCTTCAGCATCACTTAATAACAATTGATCGAAACTTGACCACTCACGGCCAAAATCTCGGACGGTCAAGCAATCGGCATTTTCCGGTTTTTTTTCTTCAGGGCGATCAGGCCGAAAGGTGATCACAACTACAATCCTTGCACGCCAACAACGCTTCTACTGGTCGCCGCACGCGAAACAACCTCTAGAAATTGACGCTTTCTAACCTCCAAGCAGTAATATTTAGCAACGGTTAGCCTACCATTTAGACCTATTCGGCGCCTCAACGCTTCGCAGTCCGTCAACATCTCCATTTTCTTTAAGAATTCATCAATACTGGCCGCCAGTAGTCCATTAACTTCGTCTTGAATGATATCGGCATTCGCCCCGACGGCGGACGCAACAGTCGGTACTGCGCAAGCCATATACTGCAAAATTTTGTAGCCACACTTCCCTCGAGAAAATTCGTCGTTATCCAAAGGCATAATTCCTATATCAAATCCCTGGACAAGTTCCGCTTCCCTAGCCTCACTCCATGACACAACTTCAGTTGGTACACCCGGAACTTTGAATCCTGGGTGCGCGCCTACACAACGCAGTAATATTGACCGCTTCTTAGCGAGAGCTTGAAGGGCGGACGCAAACGTCACAAGATACCGCGTTGTTGCTGATGTACCTATCCAACCAATCACAACTTGCTTCTTAGTGACAAAAGTTAATTTGGGCTGGTACCGATCTAGATCGACAACTGTTGGTATTAGTGTAACGCGACTGTTGTACTGCAGCGCGTATGATCGTAGCACTTCGCTACCGACGATAACCTCCGTCGCACTGCGTGTTATATCGGCGATTTTGTTTCTCAAGAACCGATAATTTTTATATTGGACTGATAACGCATCATCATAGTCTACTACCACTCGCGCACCAGCCAAGAATTGCTTCTCCACAAAGAAGGGAAAGTACGGAAGCATCTCGGCGTGAACCAACACAACCGCATACTTGCTCGGATTTTTTTTCAGCAAATACATAAATCTACGCAAAATCAACCCAATGCCCAGCATCACAGATCGCCCGTTCCCTTGAAAAAAATTGCGCAAATAATTATCTGAAAGAAGCGCCTGGCTATCCACCTGCCAGCCAGAAGCAGACAAAAATGAGGCATATTGGTACATTCTCAATCGACTACTAGCGGCCAGTTGTGAGTATTTTGTCAATATCAACAGTTTTCGATTTTCAACCATAAATAAATTAAGTTTTTCAGACGATGCGAGCGTTGATACGCTCAATACAATCGTCGGTACCCCTTGTGAAACCAAGCTTAAAGAATTGAAGCTCTGAATACCGGCAATATCGCGAAATGGGGGCTGGAGTGAAAATCAGATCGGAACAACTATTAATGTTGCCGGAGGCCACGACATAAACTACGTCACCCATAAAGTGTGCGACAGTATGGGTGATTCTGAAGCGAGCCGCGCTATTGACCGGAATTTTCATTGATCTCAAAGTCTCGCATTAGTAGTACTACTTGCGAACAAGTATTTAATGTCGTAAACAACGTGGAGCCGCTTGCCGTATCGCTTGATTTCCTCCAAACCTATTGTCTTGAATGCCGAGTGCGCTACTGCGAGAATTATGGCATCGTATACACCCGCACGCGGCACCTTGACCGGTCGTATCGCGTACTCGCGATAGGACTGCCGCGGTTCCGCCCAAGGGTCAAAGACATCGACGCGCGCCCCGTACCGCTCAAGTTCTCGAATGACATCGATTACCTTTGAGTTACGCAGATCTGGACAGTCCTCCTTGAACGTAATCCCCATTACCAGGACGCGCGCTCCTTTGACAGGCATAGACTTATCAGTTAGCAGCTTGACGATCTCACCGGCAATGTACAAGCCCATATTGTCATTGATTCTGCGACCTGCGAGGATCATCTCAGGGTGGTAACCGATCTCCTGTGCCTTATGTGTTAAATAGTAAGGATCAACGCCGATGCAGTGTCCGCCCACCAGGCCTGGTCTAAAGGGAAGGAAATTCCATTTCGTGCTAGCCGCCTTCAACACTTCCTCGGTGTCGATGCCCATACGCTTGAAAATCATCGCTAACTCATTGATGAGCGCGATATTGACATCGCGCTGTGTGTTCTCGATAACCTTAGCTGCTTCGGCCACACGAATGCTTGAAGTCCGATGGGTACCCGCCTTCACAATGCTGGCGTACAAAGCGTCGATATACGCCGCCGCCGCGGGCGTGGAACCGGACGTTATCTTAACAATATTCGTAAGCCGATGCGTTTTATCGCCGGGATTGATGCGCTCGGGACTGTACCCGACGTAGAAATCGCGATTGAACTTCAACCCCGATAGTCGCTCAAGAATCGGCACACAGACCTCTTCCGTGCAACCTGGATAAACGGTTGACTCGTACACCACGGTATTACCACGCGACAACACCCGGCCCGCAGTTTCACTAGCGCTAATGATTGGAGTAAGGTCAGGACGCTTGTATTGATCGATCGGAGTCGGAACGGTGACGATATAGACATTGCAACGTTTTAGTGCACGCGAGTCAGTGCTAAATCCAAGCTTTTTCGCAGCCTTCAGCTCTGTACGACTGATTTCCAACGTGTAATCCCGACCTCGAATCAATTGAGAAATGCGGGATCCATTGATATCGAATCCTATAGTTGGATACCGTCGCCCGAATTCGACCGCTAGCGGCAGACCTACGTATCCCAATCCAATTACGCCTATTCGGATTTGGCTCAGGTTTAGGCGAGTTTTATGCTGCATGAACGTTTTCAAAAGTTCGCATATTAGAGTACAAAATCGTCAAGTTATAAACAATGGTGGTAACTGACTGCTAAAGCGGCAGCTTTCTGACCCGCTCCACGTCCAGCAGCAGGATGATGCTATCACCCGCGAGTGTCCACGAACTCCGTGCGCCCCAATCAACGGCTGGTGCATCGGTCGGCTGCCACATCGTCGATGGCGCACGGTACGAAGATACGGTTACAGTCGGCCTTCTGCGGTGCGCTGCTGCTCCGCTGTAATATAACATCGTGTCACAACCCAGACTCAAGTATATGCGAGGTGACACTCTGGACTTGACCCATGATGGTGATTTCCTGAGTTTACTTCGGCACCCCCAACATATCGACGTCTCGGGATACCACATCACCGCGAACACTGAAGGAGTCCTTGATAACCCGATCGAAATCGATGAGCAATCTGTCCACGGATTTGGCATCAAGAAATTGTTCCAATAACTGCTGGCCAATCGCAATCCATTGCGTGGCGTTACGGTCTCTGTTTGAGGTAGCCGCGGCGGTGTTGAGTGCCTGCAATGATCGGGCGGCCACATCGCCATGACGCCGATTGGTAAGTAGTTCCAGGTGCTTTTTATCACCCCGATTCATTTCCTCGCGGATTAACACGGGTCCCTCGGCAACAGCGGCATCTGTGAACCCATCGGTCCATTAATGAATCGTGTACTTAGCTGGGAAGCATACTTCACCGGCCTTCACGATGCCGTTAGCCTCATCCCACAGCGGCGTGTTTTTGACGATGAGTACATCGTGGGATTCTAATTGCAAACCGGCACCCGCATTGCCGGGACGGATCGCGGCTGAATCCACGGCAAGCAACGCGGTCTAGCGTGAGTTGCGAGCGACTACTTCGTAGCGAGTCAATTTAGCGTGATCCCGTTACATTGAATCGTCCAAGCGGCCGCCAGCGCGAATCAAATCGCTGCCATGAACGGCCAGTTCCAGCGGATAGCGGCCCGGTGCTTTTACTCGACCATCAATGCTAGGGATTTACGCCAACTACCTGGACGTGCACTTCGGCCTTATATCACTGATTACCGGCGCGACGATGCGGTCGCGGCAAGCGTTCAAATCGAACACTAATATCTTGTCGAGCGGCCAGCGCGTGCTCCATGTCAGCCGACACTACCGCACAGTCTATGTGGGCCTGGATATCCGCCACTGGGGCCAAGGTACTGGGGTCACTCTCGAACAAATCGCATCCAACCGACTTGAGCGCACGTCGCCAAATTGCGCAGGTTCAGATGCGCGCTAACTCACTTATTCGCCTCGCCTGCCACGAGCCCCGCTATCGGGATGGTCGACAGACGGGGGATCACCAGCACCCCAAAAAAAATAAGGCGAGTCTTATCTGCAATCGGTTTGGATACCGGCGCCACACCTTTGCCAAGCACGCCTTGAATCAGCGAATAACTCGTCAACTCATTACGAGCCATTCAGCTCAATCTCTATCTCGACTCCAAACCCAGTCATTTGTAGTTTATGCTGCCTATTCGCCGAAAGAGGCGATCAAGCTTGGCGTAACACCGCAGAGGAAGAATCACCAATGAATTATTTTTCGCGAACACGGGCCATGAGCGCCGGTATTTGCCTGGTTTTACCTTTATTGACGCTCGTCATGCCGGTCGCCTTGGGCGCCACCGCGCAGCGCGAGGCTGACGTCATTATCGTGGGTGGCCACATACGCACCGAAGATAGCCGCGATGCGGTGGTCGAAGCGCTCGCAATCCGCCGGGGACGCATTCTGGCCGTAGGCACTAACGCGCAGATTCGCAGCCTTGCACGCCATAGCGCGCGAGTCATCGATTTGCACGGGCGCACGGTAACTCCTGGCCTGATCGACTCGCACGCTCACCTC
>JAYVYN010000095.1:0-15261 GCA_043784265.1 Gammaproteobacteria bacterium
CCACTGCAGGCGGTGATCGAGAAATTGGGTTTTCCAACCGAATTCATTGTTGGTGAGATTGTCAGAAACGAACGATAACGGCGAACAATATTGCGCGATGTTGTTGCTGTCTGGGATATAGCACGCGAAACTCCGATTGAAAGCGCCGGGTCGGAAACCCTGCGACCAAGTGTAGTAAGCCAGTACATCCGGCAAAATGTGCCATGTCAAATTTGCGCGACTCTTGGCGCCTTTATATTTCGTGTGCAAGTTTTCAGCATCAATGTTGGTCGCTGACGCCAAGCACGGGCCTAAACCCGCCTCGTAACAGCCGAAGCTGCCAGTGACCGCTCCTTTTTCGGTATTGTCGAAATCGTAATAGCGCGTTCCAGCTGTAACCGTCAACACCTTAGGAATGATATCGAAATCGAACGATGTGAAAAATGCTAACTGCTTGTACCCACGATGAACGTCATTGAAGAATGCGATGTTGTCATTGCGCGTATTGGAATTGGTTACGGTGCTACCCGGAGCCGGAGCAACATCTGTCATACACCCGACGGTAAGGGACGTAGTACAGGCAGGTAAGGTCTTATAGAGCCAATTCAGCTGATCTTCAATCTTCAGTTGTTCCCAAAAAGCGCCGACGATACCGCGAAGCCGCCAGTCGTCGGGGGTGCTGAGCCGAAACTCATGACTCTGATGGGAATTGTGTTCCGTCTCATTCCATGTGGTGCTCGGCGAATAGCACTTCGAAGCCAATCCATTCGCTAGCTCCGCGCCGTGGCACTGGTAATAGTCCGCATACACGCCACGCGCATAATTTGTGTAGTCCTGAACCTGGCTCACATTGCGTACAAGGTAGGATCCTGTATAGATCGCCTTGAGGACGCCGAGTTGCCCATTGATGCTCAATGCGGTATTTTCGAATTTATCCTTGTTGAATGAATTATTGAACAGCGTGACCGACTGTTTGGGCAGCGGCGCACCGTCTGAGGAATTGGGCATCTGGTAGAACACGCCTTGGGCGTCGATGCTCTGGTAGCTTTGGGTAAGAAGCGCATTCCAGTCCGCGTTGATATCCCAAAGAATTGACGCGCGAATCCCTTGATAGGTAGCCGGGTTGATCGCCCTTGTCGCGATAGCGTAGTTATTAATAACCGCGCTGTCCGGGGGGACTTGGCAGGAGGTAGTGGTTGGGCCACAGCCCGCTGGATATTGTGCAAAGCCGATGCCTAGATCGCTTGCCTTGCGAGTGAAAGTGGCTGGCACGTTGTTAATATAGCCGCCACGTCGATCATCATAAATGACGCCGCGCACGGCGAGGGTATCGCCTATCAGCGGCAGATTAACGACCGCGGTCACGTCACTGTTGGGGTCGCCGCCAGCGGTGGTACTGTAGCCCGCGGACACGCTACCCTCCGTCACGTTGATCTTGGGCTTGTTTGTGATGTAGCGAATGACGCCAGCCTGAGCGCCCGCGCCAAATAAAGTTCCCTGCGGCCCTTCAAGTACCTCGACTCGCTCCAGGTCTGCTGCATAGATATCGAGGTTGCGCCCTGGCAGTTGGCCCGACTGATCATCCAGATAGATGGCAACGTTCGGAAACCCGCTGATCGATCCCCCGGACTGCGAACCGTTGCTTCCGGCGCTCAGACCCCGCATGAAAACTTCGGCTTGACCGGGACCAGCAGTCGGCGCAGTCACGTTGGGAAGATATTTGATGAAATCGTCGAATGTCGAAACGTTCAGTTGCGCCAAGATTTCGCCGGTGAGCGCCTGAATCGCGATTGGCACATTTTGAATGTTTTCGGTGCGACGCTGCGCCGTCACCGTGATCTCTTGAATTTGATCGCTGGCAGAATTCTCATCCGCCGCATTGGCCGCAATTACCTGGTTTGCCGCAGCGCCGAGAACAGCGGCGATGGCACAAGATAATCTCGTTTTTAGATGCATGGTGTATCCCGTTTACCTATATTAGCCATTTAACTGCCACATCTCGCTGAAATACCGCAGCGGTACTCTATCGAAAGCGGTTTTCAGCCGCTAATCTCGTTTCTATTATATACACAGAGGGCGATTTACAGCATCCTTGTTACCATAGATTCAACCAACACGATAAACTCGCCATCTACATTAAAGAGAAAGCAGTGACACACGCCCCGCCAGTCTTGGAGCAGAATGCGCCGCGCAAGGTGGCACTGATCGCCAACTGCCTCTTGAACCAGAACGCCAAAGTTTGCGAGGGCGCACGCTATCGGGGAGTCGTCAATCCGGTCGTGGAGGCTCTTCTCAGTCGGGGATACCAGCTGCAGCAGCTGCCCTGCCCTGAGCTCGCCTTCGCAGGTGCGCGGCGCTGGTGGGCCGTCTATGAGCAATATGACACGCCGGCCTATCGGGCCCACTGCCGGCGTCTGGCGCAGGCCATCGCGCCAACTGTTGAGCAACATTTGCGGCGTGGCGACGAGGTGATTCTGATTGGGCTCGACGGCAGTCCTTCAAGCGGCGTGCGCTTTACTTCCAGCAAGCCTGAATGGGGAGGCCGCCCCAACCGTCCCGACGATGACTGGGACATCGTGCCGCACAGGGGCGTGTGGATTGAGGAACTGGAAGCTGAGCTGGCGCGCCGCGGCCTGCAGCCCCTGCCGGCCACGGGCTGGGCGCTCGACATGGGCCGCTTCGATGAGGCTGGCGCGCGGCGCGATTTGGAGCAGTTCCTAGATAGTCGCGAGATGGCAGCGCGCTCGCGTGTCGACGATTCAACGTCGTGAACGGCGATGTGCGCAGCTGGCGTGTGGCGTTGGTGCCGGACACGTTGATCAATCCGCAGGATCGAATGCGCACGTCATTTCCGGACGCGCTTGAAGTGCTGGAGGCGAGTGGCTACGGTGTGCTGCAGCTACCCGGGCGGGGCGCGCATGGCCTGCTGCTCGCCGTCATCGCCGATCAGGTTGCGGAGTATGCGCACCACGGATATGCGGTGGTTGCCATCGGCGTCCGCGGGGAACCCGGCAACGGACTCCACTGGCGTCGCCTCGCTCCCTTGCTGCGGCACCGGGGCGTTGCGCCCCCGCCCCGCCATGTCATCCGGGCGGGCGTAGACGACCCCACGGAGCGGCAGCGGTTCGCTGCCTTCCTTTCTGCCTACGATCTGCCGCTGGAGGAGCAACGCCACTGGCGCGTCTAATGGGTCGCTGCGCAGTTGCGGGAGCCGAAACAAATATGACTTCAAGCCACACCGCGGAATAGGTATCTCATGCAATACATTCAGTTCGGCCATACAGGCCTCAAGGTGTCTCAGCTTTGCCTCGGCACGATGTCGATGGGCAGCTCTACTTGGAAGGGCTGGGTGCTCAACGAGGACGATTCGATTCCCATCCTGCGGCGTGCACTCGACCTCGGTATCACCTTCTTCGATATGGCCGATTGGTATTCCGCCGGCCGCAACGAGGAGGTCGTCGGCAAAAACCTGCTGAGCATGAGCGAACGCGAGCGGCTGGTGCTCGCGACTAAGGTCTACTACCCGATGAGCGACGACCCGAACGATTGTGGTCTCTCGCGCAAGCACATCGCGACCGCGATCGACCGGTCGCTCGCGAGGATAGGCACCGACTACATCGACCTCTACGTGATCCATGCCTTCGATACGAACACTCCAGTCGAGGAAACGATGGAGGCGCTGCACGACACGGTTCGCACTGGCAAGGTGCGTTACCTTGGCGCCTCCACGATGTATGCGTGGCAGTTCGCGAAGATGAATCACGTGGCGACCATGAACGGCTGGTCGTCATTCGTCAACATGCAGTGCCAGTACAACGTGCTCTACCGCGAGGAAGAGCGGGAGATGTTCCCCTATTGCCGGGACCAGGGCATCGCCATCACAACCTTCAGTCCTCTCGCGCGCGGCTTCCTCGCGCGCGATGCCGGTACGGCGCGTACGACCCACGACACTTATCAGGAACTCTACGGCGACGAAATCGACCGCGAGATCACGCGCCGCGTGAGCGAGGTGGCCGCGCGCCGGGGCGTCAGCAGGGCCCATGTCGCGATGGCTTGGGTCGGGGGCAACTCCAATCACAACATTCCGATCGTGGGCGCTGCGAAGGCAGCGCACCTCGACGCCGCTGTGGAGGCACTGGGACTGCAGCTCGATGCTGCGGAGAGAAATTTTCTTGAGGCGCCTTACCGGCCGCGGGACGAGATCAGCGACCAGAATCTAGTGCGGCGTCCCCGCGCGATGTAACCGTCGCGGACAAACCGTGAGGTGGCCGGTCGCGTTAATCCCGCTATGTGCTAGGACATCAGCCACGGACTATCCTGTCGGATTTCGATCAGCGTTGGACGATCGGCGACGAGCGCATCCTGGATCAATTGCGCTAAGTGTTCAGCGCTGGCGCTCCGCGCAGCATGACAACCGAGGCTTTCCGCCAATCGCAGGAAGTCGGGACTCTTAGGCTCCACGCCGATGCGCGGAATCTGCCGCCGGTCCATCTGATCCACGATCTCCTTCAGCGCATCGTTATTCCACACGATTATTGGAAGCGCGAGGCGTTCTTCTGCCGCCGTCGCAAGCTCATTAATTGTGAACATGATCCCACCGTCGCCCGCCACCGCGATCACCGGCCGATGCGGCGCACCGATCTTGGCGCCGATCGCCATCGGTAAAGCGACGCCCAGGGAGCAATACGTGCCAGAGTAGTACCAACAACGCTCCCTTTCCATCGGCATCGAAAAACTGCCGGAATACACTATCTGCGAGGCGTCGCCCATCACGATGGTATCGACGGGGATGGCTGAACGCACGATCTTCCATACGCGCGCGTGCAGCTTTTCGAGGTCACTCATAGTCGCGGCATTACGCCCGAGAATATCCCGAACCCGCGTCTCGCCTTGCGACCGCTGCAGCGTGGGCTTGCGGCCGGCGAGTGCGGTCGAAAGAGCGAGCATTGCAGCACGAGCGTCGGCTTGAATGGGGATTGCCGCAGAATACATCGAGGTTAATTCGGTGGGATCGATGTCAATCCGAATGATATCGCCCGTAATCGCGAGCGTCGGCAGGAAGTGGTCCCCTTGGCCGACTTGCGAGCCCACCAGCAGCACTACATCGGCATCAGCTAGGGCCTGCTGACTCGCTTTCTGCAAGATCGAGCAGCCCAGGGACAAGGGGTGAGATTCCGGAAGAATCCCCTTGCCCGCGTTGGTGGAAAGAACCGGAGCTCCGATACGCTCGGCGATGGCGGTCAGAGCCAGACGCGTACCGACCGCGCCCCCGCCGACGAGAATCAAAGGCCGCTTTGCCTGTGCGAGGCAGTCCGCGGCCTCATCAATCGCGGCCGGATCGGGCATCGGCAAGGACGGAGAGCGGCGCGGCTTCCAGTGGTCCTCGACGTTTTCCGGAAGGACGTCACGAGGCAGCGACAGATGAACCGGGCGCGGCCGACTGCCGCGAAACACCGCATAGGCTCGAGCAATCAACTCGGGAAGCTCTTCAGGATACCGGACCATGGTGCTAAATGCGGTGAATCCGGCCGTAACCGCGGCCTGGTCAGCAAGCTCATGCACCGCTCCCCAGCCCTTCCCGTGCGTGCGCGTGGCGCACGCTCCGGACAGCACGAGCATCGGCTGCGAATCGCAGTAAGCCTGGGCAATGCCGGTCGCCGCATTAGTAACACCGGGACCCGCAATAATCGTGCAAACACCGGGCTTGCCCGTCGCGCGTGCGTAGCCGTCGGCCATGAGGCTCGCGCCTTGCTCGTTGCGACACTGCACGTGGCGGATCCCCGCGAGTGCGATGCCACGATACAGCTCGACGGTCATCGTCCCGGCCATGCCGAACACCGTGTCGACCTCATAGGCTGCGAGTAATTTCATCACGGCCTCACCGCATGTCATGGCTTTCACGT
Organism: Gammaproteobacteria bacterium; assembly: GCA_043784265.1. Taxonomy (GTDB): domain Bacteria; phylum Pseudomonadota; class Gammaproteobacteria; order Steroidobacterales; family Steroidobacteraceae; genus Bog-1198. The sequence continues at coordinate 5,883 of JAYVYN010000095.1, forward strand.
ACTTCCCCCTCCAGTGTTCAGCTGATTCGTATGGCTCGCTCGACCTTCGTCGCTAGCGCCGCACATTATCACAAGCGGTCAGCGCGCTGTACCCATCTGTGACTCGCCATACCTACTTTCCTGACCTCGCAGTCAGCCAAGGTTGTTGCGAACCACCAACTTCAAACCTGACCACACTTCGGTGACCGCGCAGACTTTGATGTCATCAACACCGAGTGGTAAAGCTTCCTCGCGTATGGTGTCTTCCGTAATATCAGATGACACTTTAGAAGACTTCTTAGGCCACGAGATCCATATGACCGCGTCAGCCCGGAGTATCTTCCGGAGTTCGATGAGATCCTTCGATAACGCGAGCTTACCGTCCACGACGACATGCGCCACATCCGTTGCGTGCGTTGGCTGCACGTGAAAAGAAACGCCGGATGGCAATGGCTCAAGTAATTGAAAATATGTCTCAGGCGTATTTTTAGTGTAGACGCGACTGTTCGTTCAAATTTCAAGCTTCTTGGCCAGCGGCGTGCCCGAGTAGCCGGTGGATTTTGGGTTCATGCGCAGATTAACCATGAGCCAGCACCGCACCATCTCACTCGCGCAGCCGCCAGCCTAAGGCTACATCGGCGATAAATCGCGACCCCTAAATTCGCAATTCGCTCGAATATTCTTGTTGGTACAATTTTAGCAACTCAGTTAAATGCGGCTCGCGGCAATCGCAGTTGTCGGAGTGGTGAGGCGATCAATAATCCAGCAGGCGATGCGATTTGTAGCCCTGCATTCGGAGCGATTCCCGTCGGCGGAGTCGGACACATCGGGTTAGTTCTATAGTTCAATGCCGCCGCCAATCGACCTTCCGCAGGATTACCTAATGCTTGCGAGAAATCGTCCGCCACCGAGCAACCCGGTAAGAGCGAATTGGTCGGTGTTGTTGAGTTTTGCGGTGCAAATCCATCCGGATAATTGCCTTTATTCATGGCATTAACGCCTTGAAATTCGATGGAGAAATAAGTCGTGCCACAATTATCCTGCGGATAGAAGCCATAGGGTTTGCCACAAGTGGTCGAGCCAATTTGTATGACCTGTACGCCCACACCACTAAGCCCGTTGATAATGGACTCACTGGCCGAACAGGTATCCGGGCCCGTCAATACATACACCCGTGTTAAATTCAAAGTCGGTAAGGTTTGGCCCTTTGTGGTCGAAAACCCTTGCGTTACGTTATGAAAGGGAACTGGCACGATAGTGCCGCCGGCAACCGGATCAACTGTTGGATACTTACTATTGAACTGAGTAGTTTCAAAAGTTTGACCTGCGGTAGGTCCCGGACCTGCAATCATAAAAGCCACTTCGCTGGCGATATCGAGATAGCCACCCCCGTTATAGCGAATATCGAGCACCAGATCGGTAACTCCCGCCATTTGTAGCGTGGTAAATGCATTGACCAGCGCCGATTCTGAGGTCGCCAAATGATCGTTGAATAGCATGTAACCGACCAGACCGACGGGTTGGGGTAGTGTCGTGACGTTTTGCACGGGTGTGCTGGTGACGTTAGCGCTCACCAGGATAATGTTGCGAGGACTAGAAGCTCCTCGGTCTAAAATTTGAAATGTATGCGATTGATTGATGACCGAAGGAAATAGTCCGGCATTGATCGTATTGACGCCGGCTTGAGTGTTGTCGTTGACAAAATCGACCCCATCCACTGTCAGAACTTCAGCCCCGCGCGAAACATTAGCGCTCGCGGCGGTCGAGGGTGAATTGGGTTCAGTAAACGCCACTAAAATTTTTCGCGGCGGTTTATTAGCCAAAATTGCCCACTGCACTCCATACCCGGCCTGAGAACCACTCCGCGACAGTTTCTCCCAAGCAGCGGTCGGGTAGGTGAAATGAAATTTATCCTTCATAACCTTGGAAGCGGTAATTACGGGTGTCTTGAGAATATTAAAGTAATCAAGAGTCGCTGCGACACTCGCCGGATCAGTATCTGGCACCTCGTTAAACCAAAGATAAAGGTCATTAGTCCAAGAGCGTAGCCAGTTTTTCTCATACAGCGCACTGCCCGGTTGATCGGTATAGGCCACGCCCGTAATTGGATCCGTACCAGCACGCGGCGCGGCGCAACGCGCAACAAATTGGGACTCGGGATTAAAGACGGCCATTTGCCATGCGGGCGGTGGCGTGTTGCTCACGGGATACGCCACGTTACTCGCGGTCGCCGTCAGTCCTGTCGAATCAGTCACCACGGCGTTGATCTGGTGAAAACCATCGGCAATCGTGGTGGTATCCCAGCTGAAGGAATAGGGAGCGGCTGTCACAGCCGCTCCCAGAGCGGTGCCATCGACCGTAAATTGAACACTTTTAATCGTTGCGGGACTAACCGCGACCGGGCTCGCGGTTAACGCAACCGTTCCACTGACGCTAGCGGTTGCGGGTGCAACACTCACCGTCGGGGCACAGGCGCCTCCACTACAACCAGCCGGCTTGCCGCTCCCACCACCGCCTCCACACGCCGCGAGGATAAGACCGCAGAAGGCTAGTAGCGCTGAAATTCGCATGTAGAAAACACCCTTATTTTTCAATAGGGGTATCAAAACACAGGTGTCAAAAAAATGTAATGGAAAATGGGATTCCAATTGAAATCCACCAATTACATAATCTAGACCAGACTTGCCCTAAGATATACTGAGCGACCATGACCAGCCACAGTATCCATGCCGCCTGTCCCCACGATTGCCCGGACACTTGCGCTATCCGTGTCACCGTTGAGAATGGCGTTGCGATCCGCGTACAAGGTGATCCAGATCATCCGCCCACCCAAGGCGTCCTCTGCACCAAAGTCGCAAAATATACTGAACGGGCTTACCACCCCAATCGCTTGACCCACCCACTACGACGTATTGGTCCTAAAGGCACTGGCCAATTCGAACGGATCAGTTGGGACACTGCGCTCGACGCCATCGCCGCTAAACTCCGTGTAATAGCGGCGCGCAACCCGCAAGCGATTCTGCCCTACAGCTATTCAGGCACGCTGGGGCTGGTGCAAGGCGAGGCGATGGCCATGCGCTTCTTTCACCGACTAGGCGCATCGCTACTTGATCGCACAATTTGCGCCAGTGCCGGAGCGAGCGCGTTGAACCTCACGTATGGCAGCCGTGTCGGCATGCATGTTGAGCATTTTAAAGATAGCAAACTTATTTTAATCTGGGGCAGTAACAGTATCGCCTCGAATTTGCATTTCTGGACCATTGCACAAGCGGCCAAGCGCACGGGTGCCAAGCTTATCTGCATTGATCCACGCCGCACCGAGACCGCGGATAAGTGCCATCAGCATATCGCTTTGCTTCCGGGTACCGACGGCGCGTTGGCCTTAGGCCTCATCCATCAACTTATAAAAAATAATTGGTTGGATCACGACTATATCGAACGACACACCGATGGTTGGCCCGCTTTGCGCGCCGAGGCACAAAGCTGGAGCGCGGAGCATACGGCATCGGTATGTGGCATTAGCGCCGACGAAGTTCGTAATTTGGCCTACGACTATGCGAACATTACCCCTGCAGCAATCCGCTTAAACTACGGGATGCAGCGCGTGCGTGGCGGTGGCAGCGCGGTGCGTTTAATTGCTGCTCTGCCCTGCTTGATCGGTGCGTGGCGGCAAGCAGCCGGAGGTTTATTACTATCCTCCTCGGGGTGGGCGCCCGTGCGTCACGATGTCTTGGAGCGACCGGACCTCTTGGGTAACGCGCGTCCACGCACCATCAACATGAGCACCATTGGCGATGACTTAATGCGCGAGTCGTCGGCGCAATTTGGCCCCAAGATCGAAGCGTTACTCGTGTACAACAGTAACCCGGTCGCGGTCGCGCCCGGCTCCCCGCAAGTCGTGCGTGGCTTTGAGCGCGAAGATTTATTTACGGTAGTCATGGAACAATTTCAAACTGATACCGCGGATTATGCAGACTACGTATTACCAGCCACCACACAGTTAGAGCATTTCGATGTTCACTCAAGCTACGGCCATACCTATGTATTGGTCAACGAACCTGCCATCGAACCCCAGGGTGAAGCCCGAACCAACACCAGCATGTTTCGTGAATTGGCGGTGCGATTAGGATTCACGGAAGCCTGTTTCAAAGATACCGATGTCGAGATTGGTATGCAGGCTTTCACTGGCATCGACTTCGCACAGCTACGCCGTGACGGTTGGGTAAAACTCGACATTGCTGAGGCGCCGTTTGCCGACGGTCATTTTCCCACCAGTACTGGTCGCGCGTGTTTTGCTCCTGCAGACACAGGCGTCGCGCACTTTATCCCACCCTATGAATCCACTCAATCGGCACCCGCGCTCGCCTCTCGCTATCCTCTCGCCATGATCTCACCGCCCGCGCGGCACTTTTTGAATTCTACTTTTGTGAACGTGCAAAGCCTACGCAGCATCGAAGGGGAACCTCTACTAGAAATCCATCCCAGTGATGCCGCGAGCCGAAATTTGATTGACGGGGCCTTAGTGCGTACTTACAACGATCGCGGCGAATATCGATGTAAGGTTAGTATCTCCACTCGCGCACGGCCCGGCGTAGTCGTAGGACTTGGCATCTGGTGGCGCAAATTGGGACCCGCTGGTACCAACGCCAATGAATTGACCCACCAGGGCCTCACCGATCTCGGGCGCGCGGCGGTGTTCTACGATTGCTTGGTAGAAGTTCAAGGAATACCAGCTGCGCAAGCCCTAGCGCAGTGAGGAGTTCCGCCGCGGCATTACGCTTATCGGGCGTGCTGTGCGCACTCGCGGGTGCCGTGATGTTTGCGGGCAAGGCCATAGTCGTCAAACTGCTCTATCTTTATCCGGGCATGAGCGCCGAGATTAGCCTCGCGCTGCGTATGTCTGTCGCCCTACCTTTTTTTCTATGCTTATCTCTTTGGGCGCAGCGCAATGATAGACACGAAGCCTTACTACCCGGCGACGGTTGGAAGATCGCGCTCATCGGGTTTATGGGATATTACCTTGCCAGTTACTTCGATTTTCTAGGATTGCGCTATATTACGGCGACCTTAGAGCGCCTTATTCTGTATATAAGCCCAACTGTGGTGCTATTGCTCTCAGTACTCGTGCGCAAAACTCGAGTCACGCAACAACAGATGATTGCACTCGCAATCATCTACTGTGGGGTAGGAGTGGCGTTTGTGCATGACCTTATACAGAATCCAAAAATGTCGCTGGGAAGCACCCAGGTCACGCTAGGCGCGCTCTTAGTATTGGGTAGCGCGGTGAGCTATGCTTTTTTTCTATTTGGAAGTGGTGAACTCGTTAAACGAGTTGGCGCGCTCCGACTCACGGCGCTGGCAGGCTTGGTGGCATCGGTCTGTTGTATCGTGCAATATTTTATTCTGCAACCCATTAGTCACTGGCATGCAATTTTAGAATTTCCACAAGCAGTGTATGAGCTCGCATTTATAAACGGCACGCTCTGTACGGTCATACCCATTTTTTTGATCATGATCGGGATATCACGACTCGGCGCGCCTATCGCCGCACAGATCGGCATGATAGGCCCCATCGCCACGATTGTGCTAAGTACCATTTTTTTACACGAACAACTCAGTGCGTGGCAAATTGGCGGCACCATCTTAGTGATAGTGGGTGTGTTTATGGCAACCCAAGTATCGAGTAACGAGATTACTGCATGAGTGCTGCTGAGTCGCGCGACCCCTTGGCATGGCTGGAACAGCTATTTCTGGCACACCCGTCACGCGTCTTCTTAAAGACTCTCGCTGGACAAGTTATCCGCTACGACGAACTCGATATCGAATCCAGGCGTATGGCAGCGGCACTAACCAGCCTCGGTGTTAAGTCAGGGGATCGAGTGACTGTTCAAGTGGAAAAATCACCGCAGGTCATTTTTCTATACATTGCTTGTCTGCGTCTGGGTGCGATATTCATGCCACTGAATACGGCTTACACTGATCCGGAGCTTACGTATTTCATTTCCGACGCGGAACCCCGTGTTGTCTTGGTGGTACCCGAAAGGGAGCAGACCATATCGAGCCTTTGCGATTCACTGTCGTTTACTAAAGGGCAACGTCCGACTGTTCTCAGCATGGATACGGCCACAGCGGGTAGCTTTGCGGATCGCGTTGCCCAGCACCTGATAGATCCTAGGAGTTTGTCCTGCTTTGCGCCCTTGGCCAGCGATGATGTGGCGGCGTTGGTATACACCTCGGGAACCACCGGTCGATCAAAAGGTGCCATGCTCACGCGCGCAAATCTTGCCGCCAATTCTCGGAATTTGGTAAAGGCGTGGGCGTTTACGACGAACGATGTGCTTTTACACGCCCTTCCCGTTTTTCATGTGCATGGCCTCTTCATAGGCGTAGACACGGTGCTCGCGAGCGGCTGCACACTACTATTTTTGCCTAAATTTGAAGTTGAGGCGGTGCTCCACGCGCTGCCTCAAAGTAGCGTGATGATGGGCGTACCGACCTTCTACACCCGACTATTAGGCGATAGCCGGTTAAACCGAAAGATCGTCACAGGGCTACGACTGTGCATCAGCGGCTCAGCACCTTTGTTGCCTCAAACGCATCGTAACTTTGAGGCACGCACGGGACATTGCATACTGGAACGGTATGGGATGACGGAGACGCTCATCAATAGCTCTAACCCGTACGAGGGTCTGCGCCGTCCCGGGTCGGTGGGGCGTCCACTCCCGGATGTTGAAATTAGAATTGTCGATCCGGAAAATGATTGTACTCTGGTGGCTCAAAAAGCAATTGGGTCAATTGAGGTCAAAGGTGCGAATGTATTCGCGGGATACTGGCGAACGATTGAGAAGACTGCGGCGAGCTTTCGGCCCGACGGATTTTTTATCACCGGCGACCTTGGATACCTCGATGCCGATGGCTATTTGTACATTGTGGGTCGCGATAAGGACTTGATAATCACAGGCGGATTTAACGTCTACCCTATTGAAATCGAGGAGGCAATCAATACCTTGCCCGGTGTGGTCGAGAGCGCGGTGATTGGACTGCCGCATTCGGACTTTGGGGAGGGAGTGGTCGCCATCGTAGTCGCTCTGGGCGTCGCACAGGGTGGCAGCTCTCTAACCGAGCAAGCGATTCTGGGCGCATTGGGTTCGCGAATAGCGAATTTCAAACTACCCAAGCGCGTGTTATTTGCCGACGACCTACCGCGCAACGCCATGGGGAAGGTGCAAAAGCAGCAATTGCGCAGCCTGCATGCCTGCGTGTTTACACGCCCGCGTAGCTAATAGCGGTATTTAACGAAGCATTTTCCTAGGCGAGGCTCGCTTTAGTTGCTGCTACCACCCGCTCCACATCCGCTTCACTCATCGCTGGAAATAGTGGCAGTGTGACGATCTGCCGACAGACTCGCTCCGCAACGGGGAACATTCCCTCCTTGAATCCGCGCTTACGATACAGGCTAAACAAGTGAATGGCCGCGTAGTGAAACCCCAAGCCAATATTAAGATCTAACATTTTTTGCATAAAAGTGGCGCGCGTAATCCGTTCTGGGAGAACGATATGAAACATATGCCAGTTACTTTGCTCGAAATCAGCGACCGGCAATTCAGCGCCAGTTTGGTTTTCAAACTGCGTACCGAAGGTCATAAAGTAATGCTTCGCAAGACTTAGCCGCTTGGCGTTAAATTCCTCCAGCCGCGCCATTTGCCCAAGACCAATCGCCGCGGCGATTTCGGTCATATTGTACTTTCCACCCATTACATCGACGTCAATACCGTCCAAACCGCTGCGCGACACCCCTTGCAATCGATACCTTTCTGCGAACGCTGCCTCTTCGGCGTTGTTCACGACTAAGCAACCGCCTTCTGCTGTCATGATGTTTTTGTTCACTTGGAAACTAAACGACACAAAATCACCAAAGGCGCCAATTCGCTTACCTCGCCAAGAAGAACCTATCGCTTGTGCGGCATCTTCGACGACCCTTAAGGAGTGTTTTTTCGCGAGCGCATAGAGTTTGTCCATATCGCAGGGCAAACCGCACATATGCACCGGAATAATGGCTTTAGTGCGCGGCGTAATAGCCGCTGCCACTTTATCGAGATCAATATTGTGAGTTCGGGGATCGATATCGGCAAACACCGGGGTGGCGCCTACCTCAAGAATGACATTTGCGGTGGCCACCCAGGAATTCGGGGAAGTAATTACTTCGTCGTCGGGACCCACGCCGGCAATGCGCAGTGCAATTTCCATGGTGCAGGTGCCCGAATTATAGGTTCGGACCGGACGACCGCCGAAGTACTGGGAAAGTTGCGCCTCGAAGGCCTGCACCTTCGGACCATTGCTAGTTAGCCAGCCTGAACGCAGCACGGCGGCGACGTCGCTGATAATCGATTCATCGATAGTCGGTTTAGTAAACGGCAAAAAAGCGAGCTTGGTCACCAGTGATATCCTTTTACTCAAAATACGCTCTTATTTTACCAGCTCCGCCCGATGCCCATAACTCAATACCCGAGTGAGTAACCATTTGTTGTGAGCGTGCTGCCAAATCATCACAAATTTAGCAAAATCGATGTTCTCCTTCCTCAATAGCGCCATAGCAATTTTCGTTAGCCTGTTGCGCGACACTGCGAATCAGCATCCCGCAGCCTAGGAAGGTACAAAGCAATACTACTAGTGGGTACTAAACTTTTAAACGCATCATGGGCCTCAATCTTTATGACTGAATTTTCTCAAACAGCAGATTATCATTCTTTAATAATGTCGCGGCTAACTCGGGTAGGTTTATTCAGACTAGGCATATTAGTAAGTGTTACTAGCCTTATCCTGACGAGCGCCGGTTGTGGATCCGTCGGAGTATTTCTGGGGCTACGGACACGACTGGATAAGGTCGACATTGCCTTGCTGTCGGTTGCTCTAGCTCCGGGACCTAGCATCGGTCTTGGAAAGACCGCGAAACTCATCATGGTTGCAACAACTAAGGACAACAAGAAATTGACCTCTGTAGGTGCAGGTAAAGACACAGTACTGATGGATAGTTTTACTGGTCTAGCTCAAGTGGTTAGCGTGAGCAAAAAATGGCGTGGTATCTCTATCGGCTGACCCGCGCGGTTGCGACGGTGCGAACGGAAAAATTGTGTATGTGTGGATTAAAGTTAAGGGCGGGCTTGCATCCCCTTGTGCAAGCACGGGTCAAAGTGGCATGGATGGATCGCGCGGTCATGACGGATCGGGCGGAGCTGCGGGGAAAATTATTGCCCAGGTTGAGAAGCAGGCCGAGCGCTATCTCGATAAAATCCATCTTTCGACGAGCTCTGGAAACGGTATGTCCAGATCAAAACCTGTAATTCAAATTACCCCGGTGCGTTGTAATGCGCTTGCCATCCAGTAGCCCGGTTGCGGCTCG
>JAYVYN010000096.1:0-30584 GCA_043784265.1 Gammaproteobacteria bacterium
CGTTCGAGGCTATCCAGCAGCTGCCGCTGTTTGGCAGCAAGCTGCGCAGCCGGTGCCATATGTTGCAGCGAGCAACCACCACAAACACCAAAATGCGCACACACCGGAGTGACGCGGTCTGGCGAGGCAATCAACACATCAACTAGACCCGCCTCATCCATTTGGCGTCGTCGTTTAAACACTCGCAAGCGCACCCTTTCACCCGGCAACGCACCCGCAACAAACACCGCCTTGCCATTAATACGCGCGATACCCCGCCCATCGTGTGCAAGATCCACAATGTCCGCTTCTTGAATCGCATCTATTGGCAAATTTAAGCCCAAGCCGCTGCGAATTCCTGCAAATGTGCCGCGTCGGAATCTTGCAGCAATTTGCGCACACGAGCCACTTCAAAGCCATGCTCTAGCGGATTCAAATGACCTCGCAGTAATTCAAAACGAAGGAAAATCAAGTAAGTATTTAATACGTCAGTTTCACAATAGTTGCGAATACGCGCAAGTCCACCTTGCAAATAGGTATCCCAAACATCGGCACCACGCATACCTATCTTTCCAGGAAACCCCAGCAAGTTCGCCACATCATCAAGACTAGCTCGACCCCGGCCTTGAAAACCCGATAACACGTCCATCAGATCAATATGACGCCAATGAAAACGGCTCAAATAATTGCTGTAGCGAAAACTTGAATCGCCATCACCGGTCTCCCAATAACGCGACGCCGTTACGCTGTGCAACAGACTCCGATAATGTAAAACTGGAAAATCAAATCCAGCGCCATTCCATGACACCAAGTCGGGGGTAAATTTATCTAACCCATCGAAAAATCTTTCGATTAAATCCTTCTCCGAGGAGTCCTGCTCGCCAAGGCTCCAGACCTTAAGTGAGTCCCGCGAGCGCATCACTACTGATATAGCGATGACGCGATGCTGTTCATGCGAAAGAAATTCCGATCCGACCTCTTGGCGACGCTTAGTAAACATGATCTGAGCCACTTGTTCATCGGAAAGATCATGTAAGTGATACAAACGTCGGCCAAGGTCGGTATCGGGAACAGTTTCAATGTCAAATATCAGGGTGTTCATGCAATCTTGCGCATCAACACAGCAACCGCCACTACCAACCCGGCCTCATCGGTTAACGTCATATGTCCCTCACCGATCCCCAATTGATCGCGAATTTTTGTGCCGCGCACTGAATAAACAATTTCAGGTTTACCAAAGGAATTTTTTGCAATCCCCACGTCCCGCAGCCAGATACCTTGCGCGAAGCCAGTCCCCATGCCTTTAACAATCGCCTCTTTGGCGGCAAATCGCATCGCCAAGAATCGCGACGCACGCCGCGTGGCAGCCAATTCAACAATTTCCTGGGGCATTAACAAATGCGAAATTAGACGCTGACCGTGCTTCTGGTAAACACGTTCTATTCTCTCTATTTTGAGAATATCGATACCAATACCAAAAATCACGGCGCTACACGCGCTGCCAGCATTAAATTTTTCATATCGCGCACAGCGCTTGCCAAACCGTCGAATATGGCGCGCGCCACGATCGCGTGACCAATATTCAATTCTACGATCTGTGCGATCGCAGCAATTGGCCCTACATTGTGATAATTAAGTCCGTGGCCCGCGTTGACGGCAAGCCCCAGAGATTCGGCTAAACGTGCCGCTGTACGTAAACGCTCTAACTCCCGCGCTTGTAAGGAGCCGCTAGCCTCAGCATAAGTACCGGTATGCAGCTCAATCACCGGAGCTCCGACTCGCATAGCGGCTTCTATCTGTACGGCATCTGGATCGATAAATAGCGAAACCCGAATACCACTCGACGCTAAGGCGGTGACTGCGGCGCATATCCGCGCCTCTTGTGCCCGCACGTCCAGGCCGCCCTCAGTCGTGATCTCGGCACGCGACTCTGGCACTAGGCAACAGTCCTGGGGTTGCAGTCTTTGGGCAATTTTAACCATTTCATCAGTCACAGCCATTTCCAGATTCATGCGAGTCTGTAAGGCTTCGCGCATTACCAGCACATCGCGATCCTGAATATGGCGTCGATCTTCGCGCAAATGTAATGTAATGCTATCCGCCCCCGACTGTTCCGCTAATAATGCGGCATAAACAGGATCCGGGTAACGTGCCCGCCGCACCTGACGCAATGTCGCCACATGATCGATATTCACACCCAGATTCACGAATTTCACCCCTTCACCTTAAAGTCCGCCTATGCATGGCCTGCATGATTTCACGCGATTTCAAGGCACGACCCTCAAGACACGACTCAATCGCCGCACGCAGCACCCGCTTCGCCTCACGTAAGGATCGCGCATCGTTAAAAAACTCGGCGTCGAGATCCGCCAAGGACTGCCCGTATATGGCACCATCGCTCTCAGCAACACAGGGTTCGGGGCCACTGGCAGCTGCAAACCGATAGTGCTGATCGAGTCTAATGGGCTGGCCCGAATCGGTACTCGCCAACTCCAGACCGTAGCCTAAATGATCAAGTAAGCGCTTTTCAAAACATCGTAGACTAGGTTCCTCTAACTCACCCTGACACAACGCCTGAATACAGCCCTCGTATGAGTCAAAAATTTCTGGGTTGGGGTCACCGCGTATCGTGAGTTTAAGCAATAACTCGTTTAAATAAAACCCGCTCATAATTCGCGTCGACGCAAGCTGAGTAAATGCACCATCCACCTCAGCGGCTACCAGCGGACAGGCCTCTGATTTTCCTGACCAAGAGACCAGTAAGCGCTGAAACGGTCGCAGCACGCCCCGCAGAGCAGACTTAGGCGAACTTGCACCCCGAGCAAATAAGGTCATACGACCATATTGTCGGGTCAATACCTCCACAATACGGCTGGTGTCACGGTACGCATACTGGTGCAAAACGTAGGCTGGTGCCAGCCATACGCGCGCAGCTTTCACAGCTTGTTGTACCCAAATTGACTCAGCGCCATTTCGCTATCAGCCCAGTTTTCCTTCACCTTAACCCACAGCTCTAAATGCACCGAACGCTGCCACAGATCATTAAGCTCAATCCGCGCTAGGCGACCGATTTCTTTGAGTCGTTCACCGCCCTGACCAATAACAATGGCTTTCTGACCGGCCCGCTCAACCCAAATCACAGCGTTAATCATAATTCGCCCGCCTTCATCGGCAAAACGCTCAATTTGCACATTGATGCCGTAGGGCAATTCCTCTCGTAGCTTCAAGGTAAGTTTTTCACGCACGATTTCTGCGGCATGAAACGGCTCATCGCGATCCGTCACGATATCAGCCGCAAATAACGGCGGCCCTACCGGTAGGCGGGCACCCACCACTTCCACTAAACGTTGTAAATTATCGGCTTGCAGTGCCGAGACCGGGAGGATTCCGGAAGCAGGAATACGCTGGGTCATATCTTCAAGAAAAGGCAGTAGCTCTTGCTTGGGGAAGACTCGATCCACCTTATTGATCACTAAAAATAACGGCTGCTTTAAGCCGCGCACGCGATCCCAAACCCAAAGGTCCTCATCGGTTAGGCGCATGGCTTCAATCACTAATAAAATAACATCTGCATCCTGAGATGAAGAAATGGCGACTCGATTCATGTATTGATTCATGACCCGGCGAGTAGATTCATGCAACCCGGGAGTATCGACCAATACCAATTGAAATTCAGGTCGGTTAACCACGCCCAAAATTCGGTGGCGAGTAGTTTGCGGCTTCGGGGCGACAATACTCACCTTACGTCCGACCAAGGCGTTCACCAAAGTAGATTTACCCACATTGGGACGACCCACTATGGCCACATGGCCTGCGCGAAATACGGGACCGGTCATGATAAGTCAACTCCTACGCGCGGAAGAAGCTTCAAAAGTCGGGTAGCCGCTAATTGCTCGGCACCCCGACGACTCACCCCCTCGCCCGGGGCACTCACATTCCACGCCGCTACCTCACAAGTAACCGCAAAGTTTTGGGCATGTGCCTCGCCATCGACCTTGGTAAGGGTATAGGTCGGGAGCGGCAATCCTTGAGCTTGCAAGGCTTCTTGTAAGCGCGTCTTAGGATCTTTCAAAGACTCAGCCGCCGGCAGGTGCGACAGTCGCGTGGCCATCAAACCCGCCACAGCCGCAGCGGCAGCGTCAAAACCTGCGTCCAAAGAAATTGCACCCAGCACCGCCTCTAGCGCATCCGCTAGTATCGAAGCGCGACGAAAACCGCCAGTCTTTAACTCTCCGCTGCCAAGGCGTAGATGATCGCCCAAACCAATATCCGCGGCCATTTCAGCCAAAGCTTTACCGCTTACCAAAGTGGCTCGCAGCCTCGATAGAGCCCCTTCATCGGCTTGCGGATAGGCATCAAATAACAATCGCGCCACCGCACAATTTAAAATCGAGTCGCCCAAATACTCCAAGCGCTCATTGTGCACAGTTCCAACGCTTCGATGCGTCAGCGCCGCATAGCATAAATCAGGCCGTAAAAAAGCATGCCCAAAAGTACGCTGCACCCAGGTTAGCGTCTGGTCCGATTTACGCAGTGCCGTCACTCGACTTTCACAGTCTTATCGAAATGCGCCGTCAACGATATATTGGCTAGATAGGGTACATGGTCATCGTAAACCACATGCATACTTATCACATCATTATCCTTAAGAATCTCGACATCCTTAGCTTCCACACCGGTAATGTCCTCAATTCCCCAGTGCTTGTCTAATGAATTACGAATCCTCGCCTGATCCGCAGTCTCACTCTTAAATTCCGCGGCGACCGACTGCATGGTACGCACCACTTTCATATAATTGATATAAACCGGGACCAGTCGAATACCCGCATAGACAAGGAAACCGACCAGCGCCAGTACAAAGAGTAACCCGATGAATGTCATACCCTTCTGACGGTACCGCATAGATTTCTCCATTAAAAACCGACTATTGAATTGCATGACCTATTCGACTCCAAATAGGCCCATCATGCATATCCAAATTAAGCCACACTCGAACTGCCTTACCAACTAAATTCTGTTCGGGCACAAACCCTGGCGCCTTGGGATTTTCAATGAAGCGACTATCTTCGCTATTATTACGATTATCACCCATGAAAAAATAATGTCCCATCGGCACTACCCATTCCCCCACCTTCACGCCCCCATTGGCAAACATGATCAAATGGCGATGGGCATCAAGTTGCTCGTAGGCAATCGGCACTCCCGCATAATTCCATTGAGTTTGCTTGGGACCCGCATAGCTCCCGTTGGCAACCTGCACCATCGGCACATCATTCACGTAGAGTTGATTATTTTCGTCCACCCGAATCTTATCTCCCGGCAATCCTACCAAGCGCTTAATGTAATTAATCTTAGGATTCGGCGGCAGACGAAACACAATGACATCACCCCGCTGCGGTTTACCTGTAGGAACTATCAAAGTATTAGCCACCGGCAAACGCAGACCATAGGAGAACTTGCTGACAAAAATAAAATCACCGTCAAACAAAGTTGGCATCATTGAATCCGACGGTATGCGGAACGGTTCGAATACGAAAGATCGAATCACCAACACCAACATAATGACAGGGAAGAATGATCGTGCATATTCAACCGCCACGGGTTCGCGCATTAAGGTTTCGGCGGTACCCGCCGTCAGCGCAAGCTGCATGCGGCGTTTTGCGAAAAACAATTGGTCCACACCCCAAATTACTCCCGACAGTGCTCCCACTACCACCAGCATCAAGCTAAAGTCGACGGCCTCATACTTAAATAAACGCCATAACATCGCCACCGACAAGACGACCAGCCCATATCCTGCCCATTTCGATAACCAGGGTTCATCAAGGCTCGCGGCACTCGGGTCACGCCTCGGCCGCAACACCCAGCCATCCACTAATACGATTAGCACGCAAGCAATCGCCGCAATCAAAATACCTAGAAAAAGATTATCACTGTCATTCACAACAAAACTCCCAAGTAAAAACTCAAATCTGCAATATTGAGCAGACTCAATTGCCCTTCTTACCCACCTGCAATACCGCCAAAAACGCCTCTTGCGGGATCTCCACCTGACCTACTTGCTTCATACGCTTCTTACCCGCTTTCTGCTTCTCAAGCAGCTTCCGCTTACGACTGATATCGCCGCCATAGCATTTGGCGAGCACATTTTTACGCATGGCTTTTACGCTAGCACGCGCGATGATATGACTGCCAATTGCCGCTTGAATCGCCACGTCGAACATTTGCCGAGGGATCAACTCCTGCATTTTGTCAACCAAATCACGACCGCGATTGTAAGAATTATCGCGATGCACGATGAGCGACAAAGCATCCACCGGCTCGCCATTAATCAATACATCGAGTTTAACCAGCGGTGCCGGCTGAAAGTGGCTAAATTCGTAATCGAACGACGCGTAGCCGCGACTCGCTGACTTGAGCCGATCAAAGAAATCCAGCACTACTTCGGCGAGCGGTAACTGGTACTGCAACGAGACCTGGCTGCCGAGGAACAACATTTTCTTCTGCACCCCGCGTTTTTCGCTGCACAGAGTTAGCACGGCTCCAACATGATCGGGAGGCACCAAAATATTAGCCGTGATAATGGGTTCTCGCAGCTCGGAGATCCGATCCTGAGGCGGCAATTTGGCTGGGTTGTCGACATTAATCACCGAACCGTCGGTGAGCAGCAACTCGTAGATCACAGTGGGCGCGCTCGTGATCAAGGCTAAATTGTATTCACGCTCAAGCCGCTCCTGGACAATGTCCATGTGCAGTAAGCCTAAAAAACCGCAGCGAAAGCCAAACCCGAGGGCAGTGGACACTTCCGGTTCGAAATGCAGAGCAGAATCATTGAGCTTAAGTTTCTTGAGCGCCTCACGAAATTGCTCATAATCATCTGAACTGACGGGGAAAAGACCCGCGAAGACCCGCGGTTGGACCTGTTTGAACCCCGCCAGAGGCACTTTAGCGGGATTGGCCTCTGATGTGATGGTATCGCCCACTGGCGCGCCGTCTATTTCCTTGATGCCAGCAATCACAAATCCCACTTCGCCGGCGAGCAAAGAATCTCGTGTAATCGGTTTAGGACTGAACCGACCTAACTTATCAAGCGTATGACTACGGCCCGTCGACATGACCCTAATCTTGGCTCCAGTGTGCAGCGCACCATTCATGACTCGCACCAACGAAACTACGCCCACATAATTGTCAAACCAGGAATCAATAATCAGCGCCTGCAGAGGCCCATCAGGATCGCCCACAGGCGCAGGTATTCGCTTAATTATTTGTTCCAGCAACTCTGGTATTCCCAAACCCGTCTTAGCGCTTACCAGCGCGGCATCTTGCGCCGGAATGCCGATGATTTCCTCAATCTCGTGAATGACCTTGGCCGGATCTGCCGAAGGTAAATCAATCTTATTGATTACCGGCAGCACCTCCAATCCCTGTTCGAGCGCCGTGTAACAGTTAGCGACGCTTTGCGCCTCCACCCCTTGAGCCGCATCCACCACCAATAGCGCGCCCTCACAAGCAGCCAGCGAGCGGGACACCTCATAAGAAAAATCCACATGCCCCGGCGTATCAATAAAATTGAGTTGGTAGACCTCACCGGTCTCAGATTTAAACGCCAAGGTCACGCTTTGCGCCTTGATGGTAATGCCACGCTCGCGCTCCAAATCCATGGAATCGAGCACCTGCGCCTGCATTTCACGAGCGTCAAGACCACCGCAATGCTGAATAAAACGGTCAGCCAGCGTGGACTTGCCGTGATCCACGTGAGCGATAATGGAAAAATTACGAATATTCTTCATCGAGTGCCGAGTTTGGGTAAACCGGCGATTATACGGGTCTGCGACTTTCCGCGCGTAACTTAAGTGGGACTGACTTCAATGCGGCGTTGAATACGATCTCACAGAATGCGCAATAGACTCCACCGTCTGAGCGGGAACCTCACCCACAGCGGTCACTTGATGACCCTGCACCACGGTCGAAAATGCAAAACCCGACCCTACACGCGCCAAACCCTGCATGGGCGGATCCTGAGATACCGGAGCCTTATCGTCTTCTACAAATACCGACACCGTCGCCATGCCATCCGAATAGACCAAGTGCCGTGCAGGTACGGTTGCCGCACCAATAGTTTGCATACCGGAGATGGTCAAATGGAATCCCGGCGGCAATTGACCCGCCCGAAAAGCCTCTAGCGCGGCCGAAGCATTGTCACGCACAGCACCCTGACGCACCCAGCGCATACCCTTAGGCTGTGCATGAGCCACTAAATCACTATCGGGAATGCTATCCGGCATATCAAGACGCGCAAATAAAATTTGCTCTAGCACCTGGCCACGCGCGTCACACAATTGCGTTTTTAAAGGCATGCCGGATTTCTCGTCCAGCCAAAGTCTATAACCAAATCGATATTCATCTTTAGGAGTCACGGCGATCACCCGCGCGATGCGCCCTAAAATTCGAGTAGTCGGCAGCGACTCAATGCGATAGAACTCACTACCGCCCGCATTGAACCGAGGCAACGAACCTAAAAAAGAACCACCGTCCCGGCTAGGCTCAACTAACACCGTATGCTGATCCGGAAGGTAGCAGGTCAACTCATCATGACTACGCACAAACTCACGACCAGAACCATCCAGCGACAGTAGCCGTTCGGTCACTTTCCCAGCCTTTACCCGATGCACAATCCGCATAGTCTCGACGCGACCCTCATTCAAATGAAAGAAAGTCCCATCATAATTTCGACTCGCCAATGCATGATTCATTTTCAAAAGCCACTCGCCCGCATCATCCGCACCCAACGCAAGCGCCGACAGACTAAACATCATTAGGCCCAGAATATTACGCGACATTATCACGGTGGTACCGGCCCATCTGCTGTCTCAGCGATGAGACCCGATAACACATTACCCCTGCCTAAAGGCGAGGAATATTTACTGTGCGCAAACACATAATTCGTCAGACGAGCCGCTGGAAGCGCCATCTCGGTTTCAGCCTTTACTACCGGAACCGTATACGACAGTGCCTCGCCATTGCTCTTAGGCGTCTGCGGCACTATTCGCGCCGGCGACTGGACTTGTGGTCGCACCATTGCCAGTGCCGGGGCGAGGGCCGGGGCCGGCATACGCGTAACCTGAGGCGTGTAAGCGCGTTGCTGCAAACCCACCACCGCCACTGCCGCAACGCCTGCGGCTACCGCCAAACCTGTTAATGGACGCCACCACGACCTACGCTGCGGCATTTTTAAATTCACCGCCAGCATAGATTCGCCTTCAATGGCCCGATTAACCTGCGCCGCAAACCCGCGCGTCACTAGCGTATAGGTTTGCTTGCCGCGAATGGCTTCACCCATCAACGCAAGCCGGCCGAATGTCTCGCGCAGCTGCGGCTCGCGCGCCAGCCGCTTCAATAAAAGTTCGGCTTCTGAACTCGGCAATTCACCGTCGAGAAACGCAGAAATCTGTTCACGAATTTGTTCGCTCATGAGTCCTCAGGTCTACCTAAGCCGCCATCGAAAATCGGTCGTAATTTCTTATCTATAGCCTCGCGCGCGCGAAAGATTCGCGAACGCACCGTACCCACAGGGCAATCCATCGTTTGCGCTATATCCTCATAACTTAAGCCTTCGAGTTCGCGCAATACAATCGCAGTACGAAGATCTTCAGGTAAATGATCAATCGCACGGTTGACCGTATCGCGAATCTCCTCCGTCAAAAGCAGCGCCTCAGGAGTTTCAGACTCGGCAAGCCGTGCCTGCACGTCATAATTTTCCGGGTCTTGCAAATCCAAATCGTAATCCATGGGCCGGCGCTTGTTAGCAACCAGAGCATTTTTGGCGGTATTAATGGCGATACGGTACAACCACGTATAAAACGCGCTATCACCCCGAAACGACTTCAGTGCGCGGTAAGCTTTGACAAAGGCCTCCTGAGCAATATCTTCGGCCTCGGATGCATCGTGTACGTAACGCATAATCAGCTTTAGCACCTTATGCTGGTATCGCAAAACAAGTAAATCAAACGCCGCGCGCTCACCTAATTGGACCCGTTCGACCAGTTGAAGGTCACTCTGTTCAACTGTCATACACAATCCCAAACTGGCAAACAAACACTCCCTCCGCAAACGTAGACCCGCGCAATGGGAAATAGTTCGCCAAAATTCAAGAACTTCATTGGGCGGGCCAGCGGCGGGTCAGTACGCGTTGCACAATCTGTTCGAGATCAGCGGGGGCCGGGTAGTGCGCGACGAAATACCCGTAAAGCACGGGATCCTGAACCTCTAGCAAGCGCATAAACGCTTGTTGTTCCTCCATGGGAGCGGCGCAAAACTCCGTGTCAACATAATGTGCCAGCAGCACATCGAGTTCCTTCATGCCGCGTCGACATCGCCAACGCAATTGTCCCAGCGCCTCGGAACTTGGAATCAATGCTGGCGCTCTGCCAACATCTGCTTGATTTGACCAATCGCTTTGGCGGGATTTAAATCCTTAGGACAGGCTTCGGTACAATTCATAATGGTATGACAGCGATACAGTCTAAAAGGATCCTCTAAGTAGTCCAACCGCTCATCAGTCGCCTCGTCACGACTATCAACTATCCAGCGATAGGCGGCCAACAACGCCGCAGGCCCCAAATAGCGTTCGCTATTC
The DNA here is from genome assembly GCA_043784265.1 of Gammaproteobacteria bacterium. Lineage (GTDB taxonomy): Bacteria > Pseudomonadota > Gammaproteobacteria > Steroidobacterales > Steroidobacteraceae > Bog-1198. The sequence goes on from JAYVYN010000096.1 coordinate 10,616, forward strand.
CACCAATAACTGGGGCAACTCGTCGAGCAACACGCGCATAAGATACAGGTTGAAGGGCCGTCCACTTTGGCCTGATCGTCCTTAGACTGCAACCTCTCCCCATTGGGAGGCGCTGGGGTGCGCGCCTGCAGCCAAGGTTTAACGGACGCATATTGAGCATAAAAATGGGTAAGGTCCGGCACTAAATCCTTAATGACCGGCATATGCGGTAAGGGATAAATCTTAACCGTCCCTTTGACATCCGCGCAGGCGCTCACACAAGCAAGGCAATTGCGACCATCGATATTCATGGCACAGGAGCCACAAATACCCTCTCGACAGGAACGCCGGAAGGTCAATGTGGCGTCTATTTCATTCTTGATTTTAATTAGCGCATCTAAGACCATGGGACCGCAATTGTCCATGTCGATCTCGTAGCTATCCAGCCGCGGGTTGGCGGTATCAGCAGGATCAAAACGGTAAATTTTGAACACTCGAATATTGCGAGCGTTCGCCGCAGCCTTGAACACTCGCCCGTCTTTATTGACCTTTGAATTGGCGGGAAGGGAAAATTCAGCCATTAGATCCAGCTCCTCAAAAAATCAATTAATAAGTTCTTGCCTTGGGGGCAATCGATTCAACCTCATTGGTCAGGGTATTCAAATGAACCCCTCTATAGTCGAACCGACTATCGCCATGCGCATTCACCCAACACAATGAATGCTTCAGCCATTCTTGATCGTCGCGAGCCGGAAAATCTTCACGCGCATGAGCGCCACGACTCTCAGTCCTATTCTCGGCTGAATGCAAGGTTGCAACTGCCTGCCCCAGCAAATTATCCAACTCCATCGTCTCAATCAAATCTGTGTTCCAAACTAACGAACGATCGCTTACTTGTACGTCAGCAAAGGATTCAAACACTGCAGCCAATTTATGCCTACCCTCTTGCAAAGTGCTGCCGGTACGAAACACGGCCGCATCGTTTTGCATAATCCTCTGCATCTCCAAGCGCAAATCCGCGCTACGACGCGTACCCTTAGCCTGTCGAAATTTGTCTAGGCGGCTAATTGCGGCATCCTGGGCATCCGCTTTAAAGGCTCGATGCGAGGTACCGGGCTTAACTACTCGGGCACAATGCCTGGCTGCTTCTCGCCCGAACACCACTAAATCCAGCAATGAATTCGAACCCAGCCGGTTGGCTCCGTGCACCGAGACGCAAGCCGCCTCCCCGACCGCCATTAAGCCCGGCACTCGAGTCTCACTTCCATTGACACTCGTAAACACTTCGCCCTGAACATTACACGGGATGCCTCCCATGTTGTAGTGCACCGTCGGCAACACCGGAATAGGTTCGCGATTAACATCCACTCCTGCGAAAATACGCGCCGTTTCGGCAATGCCCGGCAGACGTTCTTTAATGACCGCGGGACCTAAATGCTCCAAATGCAAGTGAATATGGTCATTCAGTTTACCGACACCACGCCCTTCGCGAATTTCCATAGTCATCGAGCGACTCACCACATCGCGTGATGCCAGATCCTTAGCATTGGGCGCGTAGCGTTCCATGAATCGCTCACCACTTGAGTTGGTTAGATACCCGCCCTCGCCGCGCGAACCTTCGGTGATAAGGCAACCCGCGCCGTAAATACCCGTAGGATGGAATTGCACGAACTCCATATCTTGCAGCGGCAGCCCGGCACGCAGCACCATTCCGCCACCATCACCCGTGCAGGTATGCGCCGAGGTGCAGGAAAACCAAGCCCTGCCATATCCACCGGTCGCAAGGATCACCTGGTGAGCGCGAAAACGATGCAAAGTCCCATCTGCCATATTAAGCGCCAGCACCCCGCGACACTCGTCATTTTCCATGATGAGATCCAGCGCAAAGTATTCGACAAAAAAACTCGCGTCATGCTTGAGCGATTGCTGGTACAAAGTATGTAACATGGCATGCCCGGTGCGGTCCGCCGCCGCACAGGTTCGCTGCGCGATTCCTTTGCCATAGTGGGTAGTCATGCCGCCGAAGGGTCGTTGATATATTTTACCGCTCTCGGTGCGTGAAAACGGCACACCATAGTGCTCAAGTTCAATCACCGCCGCCGGCGCTTCCTTACACATAAACTCGATCGCGTCTTGGTCACCGAGCCAGTCTGATCCCTTAACCGTGTCATACATATGCCAGCGCCAATCATCGGCACCCATATTGCCAAGCGCCGCCGAAATGCCGCCTTGCGCAGCTACCGTATGACTACGGGTCGGGAACACCTTAGAAAGACACGCGGTGTTAAGGCCCGCTTCCGCTAAACCAAAGGTTGCACGTAACCCGGCACCACCAGCACCCACAACCACCACATCATAGGTATGCTCAACCAAGGAATATTCATTCATAAGTTTTACGATCCGAAAATAATGCGCAGAATTGAGACAATACCAGCGCCACCGACCAGCACATGCGCGATACGGAGCACCAACAGACTCAGATTCTTGGTCGCGGCGCCGGCGACATAATCCTCAATCACCTCGCAAATGCCGAGATAGGAATGATAGGTCAGCACCGCAACCAACAGAACCGCCAAAAATCCGTTGAATGGTCCCGCAATCCATGACTTGACGACGCTGTAACTCAACCGGGGTAATGCCAAAAGCGAAACGAAAAACCATAAACTTAAAGGTATTAAGCTCACCGCGCTGACGCGCTGAGCCCACCAATGGCGGGTAGCGCTCCCTTGGGGACCGCGCAATCTCATGCGACCTTCAAGTACCAGATCATGGCCCAGATACAAAGTGTCAAAAACACCGAACCCCACACCACCAGCCAGCCACTGGTCCTTCTTTGCGTAGCCTCAAAGCCACGTCCGATATCCCAAAATAAATGCCGCACGCCATTTAACAAGTGATAAAAGAATGCAGCGGTCCAGCCAATCAACGCCAATATTCCTAGAGGACTTGCAAGGACGCGCCATGCCGCATGGTATGCGCTCGGGCCCTCGGCTATTGAAACCAGCCAAAAACACAAAACTAACGAACCCAGCGATAATATAATTCCCGTTAATCGATGCAAGATCGATAGGCTATTGCTCATCTGCCAGCGATATATTTGTAAATGCGGTGATAGCGGCCGATGTGAGATCATGGGACTTCCTTAAAAATCTATGCAACGACCGCGTAATTCCCAATCACCAAACCGCGTAGGTTCGGGCCCATCACGTCCGCCAATTTCGGTTACCGGAGGAGCTTGTGTCGGGATAACCAGCACGGGCGGCACAGGTACCTGGGGTGAAGGCAACGAGCTATCATCTAAATTTTTACTCACAAGGTATTGTGCCAGAAGTCCACTGGAAAATCAGGGTTGACACCGGCCAAGATACCCCCATCATCCTCAGCATGAACATCGCACACAGTCCCGTTGCATACGGACGACTTGCACACTTGGGAATTCTGCGTTTTCGCGGATTAGACGCACTAAATTTCCTGCAAGGGCAACTTTCCAATGACATCCGCCTGCTAACCGCGGGTCAATCCCTATTGGCCGCTTATTCCAGCCCCCAAGGAAGAGTCCTCGCAGTCCTTAATTTGCTAGCTCATGCCTCTGGCGTAATCGCCATATTGCCGTCCGAACTCGTCCAACCCACGCGCGAACGCTTACAAAAATTTGTGCTGCGTGCCAAAGTTCAAATTGATGACTTAACCCACGAGTGGAGCGTGACCGGACAAATGGGGAATACCGCAGGTCCAGGCGCAAGCAATGTAACAACGCGTTTAGCCCAAGATCCTAGCCGCGCCTGGAGCATCGCGAACACAGTGCCTGCCGAAAATTCAAACAGTGCTAAAACCAACGCCGAACAATTCGCCCGCCAATGGCGACTTCAGGATATCCGCATGGGTATTCCGCAAATTTATCACGCCACTAGCGAACTTTTCGTCGCGCAAATGCTCAACCTGGATTTAATTAACGGCATCAGTTTCACTAAGGGCTGCTTTACCGGCCAAGAAATTATCGCCCGTACTCAACATCTCGGCCGTATCAAGCGCCGCATGTATCGGCTACAATTTTCTGCTGAGTCTTGCACTCAAGGATCTTGCAGTATTGGTCAAAGCATACGCTTGCCGGACGGTCGTAGCGGTCGCATAATCGAAGTAATCGCGACGCCAAGCGGGTTCGAGGCCTTGGCGGTATTGAACCTAGCGGCAGTGAACGAGAACCCACCCGGCATAGAAACTACTCGCATCGACGCCGAGGAAATGGCCCTCCCCTATTCCTTGCCCTAATCGATGGCCTATAGATCGATCAACTCGATCGCTTCTGGTGATAAAGGTTGGCCGAGGAATGTACTGCCGACCCTTGCAAAGCGCGCCGAGTTGTCGGTCGCCAGCCAGGTCACCCGACCGTGCGCCACGCTAACAGACGGTTGCAATAAAGCCTTAACCGCAGCGGCCGTGGTAACCGCCGAGTCCACTATTTTTACGCCTTTCGGGAGCGCAGCGCCGATCGCCTCTTTCAGAAACGGGAAATGCGTGCATCCCAACACCAGGGTGTCCGGCGGACTTTTGACTTGAAAAATCGGGTCAAGATATCGATGCGCTAATGCCTCAGCAATCGGACCTGTAGTAAGCCCCTCTTCCGCCAGCGCCACAAACAGGGGACACGCCAGCGCACTGACTTGCGCGCGTGGGTTCAAGCTTAAGATCGCAGCCTGGTACGCCCCGCCATTAATCGTCACTTCAGTGCCAATCACTGCAATATGCAAGGATCGAGACACGGCCACCGCCGCTTCCGCCCCTGGCTGTATAACACCCATGATCGGAAAATTAACATACGTTGCTCTTAGTGCAGGCAATGCCGGCGTAGACGCCGTGTTACAGGCCACTACTAGACAGCGAATGCCTCGTGCCGCCAGCACGGCTGCGCATTGCAAGGAATACCGGACTACAGTCTCGGGACTTTTGGTGCCGTAAGGAAGGCGGGCGGTATCCCCTAGATATATGAAATCCTCTCCGGGCATGGCCTCCGTTAAGGCTTTAAGCACCGAAATACCCCCCATCCCTGAGTCAAATACTCCAATGGGCATCGCTCACACCTCGGGACGCATATGCGGGAATAACAATACGTCCCGAATAGAAGGAGAATTGGTGAACAGCATCACCAAGCGATCAATTCCCACGCCCAAACCACCTGCGGGTGGCATCCCATACTCAAGCGCGCGTACATAATCTGCGTCATAGTACATTGCCTCTTCGTCACCTGAGGTTTTGCGCTCCGCTTGTTCCCTAAAGCGCTGCGCCTGGTCTTCGGCGTCATTGAGTTCGGAGAACCCGTTCGCAAACTCCCTACCGCCGACAAAGAACTCAAAACGATCGGTTATAAACGGATCTTTATCATTACGCCTGGCCAGCGGCGAGACCTCCGCCGGGTAGGCGTATGCAAAGGTGGGCTGCACTAAGGTGTGCTCACCGGTTTTCTCAAAAATTTCTATTTGCAATTTCCCGGCACCATCATGCGCCCTAAATGGAATTTTAAGTCCATCACAGCAGCGCCGCAAATAGGCTACATCCCTCAGCATCTTAGGATCAAATGTGGGATTGTTAGCGACAATGATCTGTTCGATGCTAAGCCTTGCGAACGGTTGGTCCATATCGAAAACCAATCCCTGGTAGGACACCTGTCGCGAACCCTTGACGGTATCAGCGATACCTTGAAACAGTCGCTCGACAATCTGCATAATATCTTCATAATCAGCGTAAGCTTGATATAACTCCAGCATGGTAAATTCGGGATTATGCTGAGTGGACAAGCCTTCGTTGCGAAAATTTCTATTGATTTCATAGACGCGTTCAAAGCCGCCAACCGTGAGTCGCTTCAAATACAGCTCTGGCGCAATCCGCAAGTACATATCCATATCAAGCGCATTGTGATGCGTCTTAAAGGGCCGCGCCGCCGCGCCGCCCGGTATGGTTTGTAGCATTGGAGTTTCCACTTCTAGAAACCCTTGGGCATCTAAACAGTCGCGTATGTAGCGCACAATTCGCGAACGAGTCTTAAATACCTCCCGACTCTGCTCGTTCATGATTAAATCTACGTAGCGACGTCGATAGCGTAGCTCTGTATCAGCAATACCATGCCATTTATCGGGTAAGGGTCTGAGGGATTTGGTCAATAAATAAAGCTTACTTACCCGCACCGACAACTCGCCGGTCTTAGTCCGAAATAAAATCCCTTCAGCGCCGAGCACATCACCCACGTCCCAGCCCTTAAAGTCCTCGTATACCTCGCTGAGCGTTTGTTGCTGCAAAAAAATCTGCAGAGCACCGCTAACATCTTCCAATTTTGCAAAGCTCACTTTGCCCATAACGCGTTTGGCAAGCATGCGGCCCGCCACTTTAACCGCCACGGCATCCGCCTCCAGCAATTCGGCACTTTTCGTGCCGTAGGTTGCTAGTAGCTCACCTGCTAAGGCATTGCGGCGAAAATCGTTGGGGAACGGATTACCCCGTTCGCGCAACTTGGCCAACTTAAGTCGTCGCTCGGCGATCAGGTGGTTTTCATCTAGTTCTGTCATAAACCCTGCTTAAGACTGGCTTGCATAAATTCATCGAGCGCACCGTCTAATACGGCGGTGGTATTACCAATTTCAATGCCGGTGCGCAAATCTTTAATTCGTGATTGGTCTAAAACATAGCTACGAATCTGGTGACCCCAGCTCACGTCCGATTTGGAATCCTCAAGCACTTTGGCAGCCGCGTTACGTTTGTTAAATTCAAGTTCGTAGAGCTTTGATTTCAACATTTTCATCGCCGTGGATCTATTTTTGTGCTGACTACGCTCGCCCTGACAGGCTACTACAATGCCGCTGGGCTCATGCGTAATGCGCACCGCAGACTCGGTCTTATTAACGTGCTGCCCCCCTGCGCCGCTGGAGCGGTAAACGTCCACTCGCAAATCGGCGGGATTAATCTCAATATCAATATCATCATCGACTTCAGGAGAGACAAACACCGACGCAAATGACGTGTGCCGTCGATTCCCGGAGTCAAAGGGCGACTTACGCACTAAGCGATGCACGCCAGTTTCAGTGCGTAACCATCCATAAGCATAGTCACCGGTCATGCCAATGGTGACTCCCTTAATTCCGGCAACTTCACCATCGCTTTGATCGATTATTTCGGTCTTAAAGCCATGCCCGTCAGCCCATTTCAAATACATACGCAGCAACATCGCCGCCCAATCCTGAGCTTCTGTTCCACCTGCTCCTGCTTGGATATCGAGAAACGCGTTGTGTGAATCCATTTTCCCGGGAAACATGCGCTGAAATTCCAGCCGTTCCACTTCGCTGGCTAAAGTTAAGGTATCGGCCTCAATTTCCGCAGCCGTTTGTACATCACCTTCTAGTGCGGCCAGTTCCAGTAATTCGCCGGCCTCAACCAATCCGCGCGATAATTTGTCGAGAGTGGCAACAACGGCCTCTAGTTGCACGCGTTCCCGACCTAGCTCTTGGGCTCGCTCCGGCTTGCTCCACACGTCCGGCTGTTCGAGATCGCGAGTGACTTCCTGAAGCCGCTCGTGCTTATTATCGTAATCAAAGATACCTCCTTAAAGACACGGTACGCTCTTCTAGTTCTTTGATATAACGTTTTATTTGATTGAGTTCCATAATTTAAGATCCTAGCATAGAACATCAGAACATCTTATAAAGCTTGTGCGAGCCGCACATGCTGGCAATTCAACTGAACCCGCTCTAGTCCAAGATATTCATTAACCTCAAGTCGATACGCCAAACGCACGGTTTTTCCAGAACGTATCAGCGAATTCTCCATACTTCCTCCCAAATAACCGAACACAATAGCATCCAGCACCGCCCCATCAGAGGCACCGCGCACCCGCAATTTAAGATGTTTCTCGCCGACAATTCTTGCGTCAATGACGCTAAATTCACCGTCAAAAATAGGTTCTGCAAACCCCTGACCCCAAGGCCCCGCAACCCGCAATTGCCGCGCAGTGTCGATCGACAATTCGTGAGCCGCAAGCTCACCATCAGAGTAAATCACTCCCTGCAGTGATTCAGGGTTAGATCTTGCCGCAATTTCCTCTGAAAACGCCTGACGAAACACGTTCAATTTGGGTGCTTGTAAAGTCAAACCAGCGGCCATCGCGTGCCCGCCAAACTTATCAACTAAACCGGGGTGACGCACCGAGATACTCTCCAGCGCGTCGCGAATATTCACGCCCGTGGTCGACCGTGCTGAACCCCGTAACGAGCCATCCTCACTGCGCGCAAAAGCCACCACCGGTCGATGTAGTCGATCCTTTATTCTACCCGCCACCAGTCCGACGATCCCCTGATGCCAACTGGCATCAAAAAGACATAAGGCATAGGATTCCTCGCCATTCTCACTAAATCGAATTCCAGCGGCAATATCGATCGCTTCCCGTTGCATACGCTTTTCAATGGCGCGCCGCTCTTCGTTAAGCTGGCTGAGTATACCCGCCAAGCGCAAGGCCTCATCGGGATCATCAGCTAACAAACATTCTATTCCGATACTCATATCATCGAGTCGCCCGGCTGCGTTCAAACGCGGCGCTACAGCGAATCCCAAATCCGCCGCGCACACCTCGTGAATTTTTCTTGCTCCCAACTCCAGCAAGGCGCGAATGCCGGGGACGCATCGCTGCGCTCTGATGCGGCGCAGTCCCTGCTCCACCAAAACTCGATTATTACGATCCAACGGCACCACATCTGCCACCGTACCCAGCGCCACTAAATCCAGCAAATCCGCCACCCGAAAAGTTTTTACCTCCAGCAACCGCGCCAGCGCGGCCACCACATAAAAAGCGACGCCTACCCCGGCTAACGCGGCACTCGCAAATTTTGCCCCCTTTAAATTGGGATTGACCATGCACTCGGCATCCGGGAGTTTTACGCCAGGCAAGTGATGATCCGTCACTAAGACCGGGATACCGTAAGCGCGTGCCGCCGCTACACCCTCGATACTCGATACGCCATTGTCCACGGTCACCAGCAACGTGGGTCGACGAGTGGCTGCCAGGCTCACAATTTCGGGCGTGAGCCCATAGCCGTAGCGAAAGCGATTCGGCACCAAAAAATCAACCTGTGCGAACCCTAGGGAGCGCAGTGCGCGCACCATCAATGCACTACTGGTAGCACCATCAGCATCAAAATCTCCCACGATTAACACTCGGCCACTTTCGCGGTGCTTCGACAACAGAATTGCTGCCGCATCAACACCCGCTAATGAACTGACCGGCAACAATCGATCCAATGAAAGATCGAGATCATCATCACTCAACACCCCGCGAGCCGAGTACACCCGTTTTAGTAATGGAGGCAAGTCGGAAGCAAATTGATTGGTGACGCTCGCCACGCGACGCCGAATTTCAATACTCATTCGATATTAAGATCCCGCAAAATATTCCCACCAAGGTCTCGCGCGCCGCCACAGACGCCAACTTAAAAGCGGTCGCAAGCTATAGGTCCGGTCAGCGGCGGACAGATACAAGCGCGAGATACGACCGATTCGCAACGCAACCAGCGCCGGCCGTAACCAACGCCGTTCAACCTCTGCCCACGGTTCGGTACCCGGACATTCTTTAACAACCACCACGCCAGAACTTAAAATTCGATCCGGAAATACCTGCTGCATCGGAAACGCTCCGAACAAGACATCATCACCCCCCACCCAGCCTTGTAAAGCCGGCAACGGCAAAGAGAGTGTACCGCCACCCCACAACCACAGACCGCTGATAGTGGGTAGCCCGCGCTCGGCACGCGCTTTATTCAAGGGGTGGTCAAACAACCACATTTCAATTTCGCTCATCAATAGACGCAGACGTGTTGCATCCGGCCCTGTGGGTTGAAAACCCCAAATATCGCGACCCAATGCTGATTCGGGGTCGCAAGTGTCAGCGTGAACGGGTTGATTGAAAAGGCAGATTAATTGACCGCTGCGCACGACCTGCAAACGGTGCCCCGAACCGTTCATAATTCGATTAAAGTCCGCCGCCAATGCCTCGGCCTCATGGTTCTTCATGAGCAAGACACCTTGAGCATGCAAGCGTACGTCGCGCAAGCCCGCGACCAAATTTACAGGTGTAGCAAGGTACCCGTAACTGGTAGTGGGCTCCCCGCCCCGGACCCATACCGCGTTCGCAATGGATGGAATCGCACAACCCGCCGGTGCAATCAATGCGGCGGCATCGGCACGCCAGTTAGTGGCCACCGCCACACCGTGGCTTACCGCCAAAGCGCGTTCTAGTACGGGACAACGCTTAGGCCCGGACTCGCTATCCACCGAAAATCGCAAATACAACGTTAACAACGATTTTTTTACCTAAAACTACCTTATGGTGATTAAGTCACATCGCTGATTACTAAGGTAATAAACGTCCTACAATCCTATTGGTTTATCACAAATATCCACCCTTAATTTCGCGCAATGCAATCGCAAGGGGGCTTGCGCCATCTAAAGCGGAACAGGTAAATTTGCCACCATGTATGTTCAGCTAATTGAACTTAAAAATCCCAATTATTTTTGGCGAGCCTTTGGCATCTTATTCGGTTGCCTACTGGTAGTAAGCTGTGGTCAGGGTGGCGGCACCAGTAGCCCTAGTGCTTCAAAATCAGCGCCAATTGTAGTGTTGATATCACCCACCTCTGCCACTGTTACAACCGGCACAGGACAACAGTCTTTCGTCGCGACGGTTTCCAACTCGGCGGCGGTCAGTTGGTCAGTAGACGGCGTAAACGGCGGCAACCTTACCGTTGGGACCATTACCAGCGCAGGCGTTTACACTGCGCCTTCGACTTCGCCGACACCCGCCAAGGTGACTGTGACGGCTAATTCCCAGCTCGATACTACTAAATTCGCATCGGCCACGGTAACGCTAGTCGCTCCCGCACCGAGTGACACTCAAGCTCCCACGGTGCCAGCGAACTTAGTTCAAACAAGTATTTCAGTGAGTAGTGTTGGACTTACTTGGATGGCGTCGATCGATCTCCCGAACTCAGGCGGCAGCGGCATAGGCGGATATCGGGTGTATCGCAATGGCATTAAAATTGCGACGGTCAGCGGAACTAGTTTCACCGATACCGGGCTTACCGGTGGAACCGCATATTCCTATGCCGTTTCGGCTTTTGACAACGCGGTACCGATTAACGAATCACTAATATCGTCGCCATCGCTGCTCGTTACCACTACCGCTGATCAACAACCCCCAACAATACCAACAGGCCTTAGCGCATCGAATTTGACCTCTAACACCGTGGTACTTACCTGGGGAACCGCGACCGATTTGCCAACTCCGGGCGGCACCGGTGTCGGTGGTTACTTTATAACTCGAAATGGCGTACAGATTGCTGCCACGACAAGCGCGACCTACTTTGACGCGGACCTAGTGCCTACTAGCCAGTATTCATATCAAGTTGCGGCATTCGATAAATCGACGCCACCTAATATATCGACCTTATCGAGCGCTATCCAGGTCACTACGCCTAGCCAACAACTATTAATCACACCGCGAAACGCCGCATTGACTCAATCTCAAACACAACAATTCGCAACCACTGCGCCGATTGGCACCAGCATTAATTGGAGCGTAGATGGGATAGCCGGCGGAAATATCGCCGTAGGTAGCATCACGAGCGCTGGGTTTTACACTGCTGCAAAAGTGCCTGGCAGCCACAACGTTGCGGCAACTAATCCACTTAATCCTCTCTATACAGGCAGCACCACGGTTGCCGTAACGGACCTTGCAGGGATTATGACCTATCATGTCGATGTTGCGCGTACGGGACAGAACCTGCAGGAATATTTGCTGACTCCCGCCACCGTGGCGGGCGGTAACTTCGGCAAACAATGGTCATGCCCAGTCGATGGAGCGGTATACGCACAACCTCTGTACGTGGCGAACTTATCTATAGGGGGTGGTAACCATAATGTCGTGATCATTGCGACTATGCATGATTCTGTCTACGCCTTCGACGCGGACAACCCTACCTGTCACATCTATTGGACAGTTCCCTTTATTAATCCCGTAGCCGGCATCACCACTCTTGCCAGTGCTGACATTCTGTGTACCGACGTCATGGTCGAATACGGAATTACCGGAACTCCGGTGATCGACCCCAACACCCGGACACTCTATCTGGTCGCAAAAACCAAGGAGAACGGAAGTTATTTCCAGCGACTACACGCCTTAGATCTATCGACAGGGGCTGAGCGTGTCAATTCACCGAAGGCAATTACCGCCATGGTGGTAGGAAACGGATATGGCAACGTCGCTGGCACCATTACTTTCGATCCTTTATACCAAAATCAGCGTCCTGGTCTTGTTTTAAGCAACGGCAATATCTACATAGCGTGGGGTTCGCACTGCGATTATGGCCCCTATCATGGATGGGTTATCAGCTACGACAAAACCACCCTAAATCAAGTCGCCGCATTTAACGCAACGCCTAATGGCTCTCAAGGCGGTATTTGGATGTCAGGCGGGGCGCCCGCAGTCGATTCAATCGGCAACATTTTCCTTTCTACCGGAAATGGTGTATTTGACAATTCAAGCAATATGCTTCCAGCATTGGCGCTCAACAATGATTTCGGCGAAAGCTTTGTCAACTTAAACCCATCCACCCTTACCGTACAAGACTTCTATACGCCCTCACAAAATATGGTATGGAGCCAGAACGACCTCGACATCAGTTCCGGGGGCATCACGGTTCTACCGGATGGTACCGGTCCGGCAGGCCACCCCAACGTCTTAATAGGATTCGACAAACTAGCGCATTTATGGATGATAGATCGGTCCAATATGTCGCGATTTAGCCCAATAGCGGACAACACGGTGCAATACCTCAATTTGCCGGCGGCAGTTACTTGTGTGTCGCATTGCCTTAGCATGACCGCTGCATTTTGGAACGGAACCATTTACGCCTCGCAAATAGGCACCAATCTTGTGGCTCTACCCTTGAGTGCAGGCTTGGTAGCATCGGTCCCCGCAGTCGCACCAGCTCAACCCATTGCCGCACCATCCAGTCAATCCACTGAGGTTTACGGCTATCCAGGCGTATCCCCCATGATTTCCGCCACACCCACGGGATCTGCAATCTTGTGGACGCTCGACAATGGCGCAAACGCAAATTCGCTCCAAGGTCCCGCCGTGCTGCGGGCCTACAATGCAAACAACTTGGGCACCACGCTTTACTCAAGTAGCAGTCTTCTGCAAGATGCGGGCGGTGGCGCGGTAAAATTTACAGTTCCCGTCATTGCGAATGGTCATGTTTACATCGGTGGCGAAAGTCAACTCACTGTTTACGGCATGTCACCTTAAAAAAAAATATGCGCCTTACACAAAATTTGAGCCCCAACGTTAATCGCATACAGTCTTATTCGGCCACCGAAATCATCATTAACGACCAGAAAATCAAGAACGCCGTGATAATAGACGCTCATAGGTTACAAATTGAACCAGCGCTGCGTGAAGTGGGCGATTTAGAGGCTGCCCATATTACCTATGTATTAACCCTCAACCCAGAGTTGGTAATCCTGGGTTCAGGCATCCAGCAAATTTTCCCAACCTCACAATGGTCCGCCCAATTTTTGAAGGCGGGAGTGGGATTCGAGGTCATGAATACCGGCGCCGCATGCCGAACGTTCAATGTACTTATGGCTGAATCTCGTCGTGTAGTGGCAATTTTAATTCCGTAAATAGGTCAACGGATCTACAGGCTTGCCATTACGACGAATCTCAAAATACAACACTGTTTTATGGTGAGGGCCTTCTCCCATATGCGCAATCACCTCACCCGCGCTGACTACCTTTCCCTCCTGCACCAGGAGTTCCCGGTTATGCGCATAGGCGGAGAGTAGATTGTCGCCGTGCTTAATGATCACTAAATTTCCGTAACCGCGAATGCCATTCCCCGCGTAAACCACGCGCCCTGCACAACCGGCGCGGATGTCCTGACCTAGCTTGCCTGTTAAAAAAATCCCCCCACCGGGCACTTTTAATGGGCGAGAATTTCGCACGGTCGGCCATACCCAATGGACGTTGGCGGTAACAGCCGATCCTTGTTCAACCGGTGACGGTACATGTGAGATCGGAGGTGAAAATTTGATTGAAGGTGGAATTTTAACTAATGGCGAAGTTTCGACCGGCGGCCGCGGCGGGGTGAGCCGGGCCGCGGGTCTTGCTGTCATTCCGGGACTTAATTTCAATAACTGACCCACAATGATGTGAAAATCAGGGTTAAGGTTATTCCATTTTGCTAAATCCCTAAAATCCAGATTGTGCCGCCACGCGATGCTATACAAAGTATCCTGAGCTTGAACAGAATAGGTATCGGGTTTCTGGGGGGCAGCTAATACGAACCCACCCACTACCAAGATCATCGTTAACGCCCAGCGAATCCGATTGAGGTTCAATGCTAGCGCTGCAATCCCGACAATAGAGGCACAAAGCTCACCGCGCCAAGCGCCTCGCGCCGTATCCCAGCCTCTTCTTTGGTAAAACGCAATAACTCCTGGTGACCCTCAGGACCCACCGGCGCGATGAGTCGCCCTCCCAACCCCAGCTGATCGATTAGCGCCTGCGGCACATCGTGGGGTGCGGCGGTCAATAGTATGCCGTCATAAGGCGCTCGCGCTACCCATCCCACATTGCCGTCAGCATGGCGAAAATTGACGTTGCGAATCTTCAACTCCCGCAAACTTCGACGCGCACGCCCCAATAGACTCGCAATCCGCTCAATGGTGTAAATTTCCTCAATCAGCGGCGCCAGCACCGCGGTTTGATAACCACACCCCGTGCCTATTTCTAATATCTTTTTCGGAGTTCCCGCCGCCAACAATGCCTCGGTCATACGTGCAACCATAAAGGGCTGCGAGATGGTCTGCCCAAAGCCTATTGGCAACGCGGTATCCTCATAGGCACGCGTCGCGAGCGCCTCATCCATAAAGAGGTGGCGCGGCACATTGCGAATTCGATCTAAGACTCGCGGATCAACAATGCCCTGCTCCATGAGCCTCTGCACCAAACGCTCACGTGTACGTGCCGAAGTCATGCCGATACCGATGAGGCGTGAGCTGTCCATATAGCTACTCAAGATTAAGCCAAGCCCGTAGCTCGACCAATGCCGTATGACGAGTAAGATCAATTTGCAGGGGCGTCACAGATGCAAACCCTTCTGAAATCGCATGAAAATCGGTGCCTGGACCGGCATCCTGGCCCTTCCCCGCGGCTCCCACCCAGTACACATCACGACCCCGCGGATCTTTAGCCGGCACAATGGGTTTGCTGCGATGTCGGCTACCCAGACGCGTCACTTTAACTCCGCGTAACTTACCATCCGCCACATCAGGGACATTCACATTCAAGATCAGCGCACCATTCATAGGGCTACGCATCATACGTTCGACTAAATCCGCCGCCACGCGTGCTGCACCCGCAAAATTGCGCGGACTGTTGGGTTCGACGCAAAGCGATACCGCGATCGCTGGCAGTCCTAAAAACCTGCCCTCAACAGCCGCCGCGACGGTACCAGAATATAAGGTATCGTCCCCTAGATTTGCCCCGTCATTGACCCCTGAAACTACCATATCATGCTCAAAATCAAACAATCCTGATATTCCTAAGTGCACACAATCAGTGGGTGTCCCCGTAACAAAATACGCATCCGTGGCGAAGCGCTCAGCACGCACCGGCACATCAAGAGTCAACGAATTGCTGGCACCACTACGATTCCGCTCTGGGGCTACAATGATTACGGCACCCAGCGGGCGAAGCGCGGCACCGAGTGCTGCTAATCCCTCTGCGCGATAACCGTCGTCGTTCGATACGAGAATTTTCACAAAATTTTAGTCAAACCCCATATATGGCGGGCTGCGCCACGCGGACTATACTGTAACTCAATGACCCCCGATAGCTGATCGAGACCTCACCCATGGCTAAAAAGACCGATCTATCAAACGATGTGCAAGTGTTTCGCGATGCAGTACGCGGGGTTAAGCCTATCGAGGCGATATTGCCGCCGCACGGTCTAAGCAAACGCAGACCCCCGGCACGTCACAGACCCGCGGCAGCGTGTGCCGCCATCGAGAGCAGCATGCCGCTTGTCGATGGAGCAGACAAAAACGCCGTCACCTCCGATCAGCCTCTTATTTTTCAACGAGCGGGGGTTCGCACTCAGGAGATCCGCCGCCTGCGTCGGGGCCTATATCCGATCGAGAACAGTCTCGATCTACATGGCTTAACTCAGTCCCATGCCCGTACTCTTCTATCCGAATTTATTTCCCAGAGTCAAACTGCCGGCTTTCGCTGCGTCAGAATTGTGCACGGCAAGGGCTACCGGTCCGGGCTACGCGGCCCGGTGCTTAAAATCGCCATCAATACTTGGTTGCGCCATCATACGGAAATTATGGCGTTTACTTCAGCGCGTGCCATCGATGGCGGCACGGGAGCGGTTTACGTCTTGCTTCGAGCTTGAATTTTATACTCGATTTTGAGTATTCTCTGACCGAATCGGTATGGCAGGCACACCCGCTACGACTGCTCCAGCCTCAACATTATGCGTAACAACCGCATTAGCGCCAATGGTCGCTTTATCCCCGATACACACGCCGGGTAAAACTGTCACGCCTCGTCCAATCCAAACCTCTCGCCCAATTTCAATTCGTCGAGCAACGTGGCCCGCATCCCGAATCGCAACACCTTCCTCACGCTGATGATTTGCGTCGCGAATACTGGCGTATTCACCAATCATACAACCGGCACCGATCGTGATGCCCGACATCGCAACGATATGCACTCCTCGGGCGATTACAGCACCGTTACCAATATTAATGACTGCCTTGCCCTGAGTCTCAAGATGTAGGCCCGCATAAAGCAGCGCATTCTCACCGATTAGGATATTTCTGCTGCCATCCACATATGATCTCCCACGTACTACAACCGAGACCGGTAAGGGATACGATAAATCGGCCGACAGACATGCATGCGCGTCAAGTCTACGCAAACTTTCTCTTAAGTTCCGCGTCAAACGCATGGTCGCCGAAAAAGGCGTAAGCAACACTACTTTCCACAGCCGCCTCATCAGTATGCTACTCATCTCCGTCCGACTCCAATTCCGGCATGGATCGTAACTCACAAAGCTCGCGCAGCACCGCTGTCGCGAATTGGCCACGCCCTAATGTAAAACTCAAGGTCAAAGTACCGGCATCCGCACGGGATGACAGGTCGAGCACTCGGCAGCGTAACGCCCGCCGTTCCTGCATAAGACCCTCAGCTACCAGCAAATCACCCACCGATTTAAAAGAATTCGCGACGTTAAGTTCATGTATTAAAGCCTGTCCAGCGGTGCGCAACTCCCCGCCACCCCACAGTGGTCCTGTTGGGTGGACATCGAACTCACGCAAACGACGCTGCAATTCCTCGTCAACCTCGGTAACCGAAAAATGACTGGCGCTGCCATCCAAATTAGCCAAATCACCCACCGAAAGTACCGACCAATCACCCGCCTCAACGCGTCGCGCAAGCAGCGCATTGAATATTAGCGAACGGCCTGCGGACAGGGCAAAGCTTCTCTCTGGACGTCCATTCGGCGCTTGTCCGTTTTGCATCCAGGTAGCGACGCGACTCAGATTATAACCCTCGCGACCAAAACGCTGGGGACCAAAATAGTTAGGCGCTCCGTGAGTACGTAAGGCTACTAGTTTAAGTTCAAGTTGCTCGCGTGACCATGCTACCCCGCGCAAGCGTATTTGGAATCGATTGCCACTCAACGCACCACGCTTTAATTTACGTAAATTAGCCTGCACTTCCAACACTTTAAATTCAGCGGTGCGTAACGCAGTCCAAAATTCCAGAGGCTTGGCCGCAGCTGGCACGCTGAACCATTGCACCGTGATCGCATGGCGATCTTTTAGTCCTGCATAACCAACATCGTTAACGGGCACACCGGCGAGTCGCGCTAGCTGCGCGGCCACCCAACGCGTATTTGCACCCGATTTTTCCACCCGCAATAGGTAGTGAGGACCCGCGCCAGAGGGTTCAAACGACAATATTTCCTCAACGCGAAAATCTTCGAGTTGTGTCTTGATATCTGCCACCGGCAGCGGCACACCATGCGCACGCGCCGGCGTCATTGCTATACGCGTCCATTCCGCAGGATAGGTCACGCGAGCAACACACTAACTTGAGCCGCCAAACCTTCGCCGCGCCCTATAAATCCGAGGCCCTCGGTCGTAGTCGCCTTAATATTGATACGCGCCGCCTCGGTCCGAAGATCGGCGGCTAGCGTCGCTGCCATGGACGCTCGATGCGCCGCGATCCGTGGCGCTTCCGCCAACACGGTAACATCTGCATTCATGAGCGAGAGACCCGCAACTCGCATGCGATCCGCCACGTCACGCAAGAAAACACGGCTGTCAGCCCCTTGATAACGCGGATCACTATCCGGAAAATGCTCTCCAATATCTCCTTGCCCCAGTGCACCGAGTAAGGCGTCGCACAAGGCATGGATCACTACGTCGCCATCCGAATGCGCGACCACCCCGCGCGGATATGCAATGCGTACCCCCCCGAGCATGACATGATCGCCCGTACCGAAGGCATGTACATCCATTCCTTGTCCCACCCGCATTGTCTTTTTATCGGTCATCATCAAAACCTGTGCTGCGAGGGTCAAATCCTCCGGACGCGTCACTTTAATATTAAAGACTGAGCCCTGCACCATGACGGGGGTAACGCTACCCTCCATCGCTTGCGCTTCATCGGTCACCGTCACTTTGCGGCGCGCCGCATCCATTAAGGATTGACGTAATTCTTCAAACCTAAAAATCTGCGGCGTTAACGCCCGCCACAGCCCTTGGCGATCAATAGTACCGAGCCCGGAACCTTGCTGCCGTTTCACCGTATCGACTATCGGGGTCCCGAGTACCACACCGGGAGCACCTGCATTAAGTGCGTCAAACAAAGCGTGTAACTCGGTTGCCATAACACACGGACGCGCCGCATCGTGCACCATCACCCAATCCTGGGTCGCGGCCCTACCTACCAGAAAATCCAAGCCGTTGAGTACCGATTGCTGTCGGCTACTGCCCCCCACGGCACACATCAGTCTTGAGGGTAATTGACGCCTTGCGAAATCGCTGGAAACGAGTTTTGACGCTACGCTCGGCCACCTAATATCGTCAGGCGCCAGCACCACAACCACCGCTTCAATTCGCGCTTCCGCCAGTAGGGGACGCACCGACCATTCAAGTACGGTGCCCGTCAATAAATTTGCATACTGTTTAGGGACGGCTCCCGCACTTGAAGCAAAACGTTCACCGCGTCCGGCCGCTGGAATCACGGCCCAGATGCGCGGCTCGATGCTTGAATTGTTCATTCCGCTCGGGCGGTGAGGGCGAACGCGGGTGCGCTCGGACCCTGCGCCGAGGTCACCACTTGATAAAAGGTTTCACTATTACCAACCATCCCGAGTTCACTACGTGCTCGCTCTTCGAGCGCCGTCAGCCCCACCTTAAGGTCGCTGACTTCCGCCATCAGTTGTCGATTGCGAGCCGACTGATCGTGATTCGCGGCGGCTTGAGCCTCAACCGCCGCTTGCAGGCGAAACACTTCTCGCAGGCCTTGATCGGAAGCCCACAATCGATACTGAAGCAGGATCATTACCAGTCCCAAGGTGAAAGCAAAAATCCTCATAAGGTCAGGAGCTTAGCACGATACCTTAAGAGATTGGTACCGATAAAGCACGTAACCCCGCAAAACTTGCGTGCGACCCGAGCTCACCCTCAATGCGCAGTAATCGATTATATTTCGCAACGCGATCCGAACGCGACATAGATCCTGTTTTAATCTGCGTAGCCGTAGTCGCTACTGCAATATCCGCAATAGTGACATCCTCGGTTTCACCCGAACGATGCGAAACTACCGCGGCATATCGGGCATTATTGGCCATATCAATTGCGGCTAAGGTCTCGG
>JAYVYN010000097.1:0-13686 GCA_043784265.1 Gammaproteobacteria bacterium
CGACTGCATCGCAACCTGATGAATCTCACGCGCAACGTCCGGCACCTAAGCTGCGTACCCCACCTGTGCGTAAGCCACACGCCGCTGAACCCGAAGTGCGTGGCGTTCACGATATGTTGTCAACCTACGCACGTTGCTGCAAACCAGTACCTCCCGAGCCCATTGTCGGATATATCACGGTAGGGCGAGGCATCAGTATTCATGCCAGGAAATGTTTAAATTTTGCACACATTTCGGCGAAAACACCGGCCCGAGTATTACCGATCGCCTGGGATTCTAGCCAATCTAATCGCTATCCTGTCGATATTGACATACGAGCCTTTGACCGACACGGCCTAGTGCGCGACGTAAGCGCCACGCTCACCGACGAATCAATTAGCATTTTAGGCATGACCACAGCAACGGATAAACGCGATCGTATCGCGCGAATGCAAATCAGCATTTCAATCGAAGGCCTGCCTCAATTAGCCCGAGTGCTCGCAAAAATTTTAAAACTCCCAAATGTAATCAGCGCCAAACGTCAAAAATAGCGCTCCCGAACCATTATGAGAGTTCCGCTGCACCACCGGCAATGGATGCTGCCTCAACGGCGGGTGTCCGCCAGCCGCTACGCACACCGAAAAAGCAGTATGCCAGTGCCGCCAATGCAACACACAATTGATCCCATCCATACGCAATATAGCCGTGTCCCTCGAATTCTTTACTACCGGCCCATGACAAAGCGGTGATGGTTATCAGATAAGCAATCAACCACCATGCGCCCTGAAGGTGTGGTCGAAAATCATGCCAGCCTTTGCCAAGCTGGAAATACCAATACACTGGCAGTGGCAAAAGCAGCAATAACATGATCTGGCCGGTGTGCGGCCAGCGGGCCCAATACAACATCAGAGTCGCCAACACAAAGGCGCAGGGTGCGAGAAATGTTAAGCCCGGTACGCGCAAGGGTCGATGCATATCGGGTGCTGTGCGTCGCAACACCAGAACGCTGATGGGTACCACCAAATAAGTAATGATAGTTGCCACCGAAATCACGGCTGCGAGTTTTCCCCAACCCCGAAAAAAGAACAAAAAGATAAATGACACCAACAAGTTAAACCACATCGCAGGACGGGGAATACCGTAATGTGGATGCACTCGCCCAAATACCTTGGGTAAGGTCTCGCTGCGCTCCATTGCGTAAATCATTCGGGCCGTAGTTGCAGTATAAGTACTGCCGGTACCGCTTGGACTGACGAAGGCATCCGCATATAGCAATATGGCCAGCCAATTAAGGTTCATTGCTAATGCCAATTGCGCAAATGGAGAGCTATATTCAAGCGCCGCCCATCCTTCCTGGAGATGGTCCGGCGCGACCGCCCCTAGAAATGCCACTTGCAGCAAAATGTACACAACGGTGCTTAACGCAATGGACCCAAATATCGCAAAGGGTACGCTGCGACCGGGATTGCGGGCTTCTCCCGCAAGGTTTACCGGACTTTGAAAACCGTTGTAGCTAAAGACGATGCCGCTGGTCGCGACCGCGGTCAGAATGGAAGCCAAATTCCCGACGTGCGCGCCGCCGTGTACGCCAATGCTGAAGTTTTGCCAATGAAATCCGCTAAGCATCAATGCAACCGCAGTACCGGCGGGGACAATGAGTTTAAAAAACGTGATTGCACTATTGGTGTTAGCGAATATCTTTACACTCCAAAAGTTGAGTAGGAAATAGATGACCACCAGCACCGCACAAATGCTTAAGCCCGCAATCGTCAATTCACCTTGGCCGCCAGGCACATGCACGTAAAGAGCTTGCGCCCAGGCCCAAGGCCAAGAGCTCATATATTGCACTGACGCCTCTGCTTCCACCGGGATCACTGAAACTATGGCGATCCAAGCCGCCCATCCGGCCACAAAACCCACCAACGATCCATGCGAATAATGCCCGTAGCGAACCGCGCCTCCGGACTCCGGAAACATAGCACCCAGCTCGGCGTAGGTTAAAGCGACAAATAGAATTACTACGGCACCAATAATCCACGCGTAAATAGCGCCAGGGCCTGCAAGTTGGGCGGCACGCCAAGCGCCAAACAGCCATCCTGAGCCAATAATTGACCCCAGCCCGGTAAACATGAGGGCCATAGCACCCACCTCTCTACGCACAGCACGTTCATCACCCATACTTCTATCCCCCTTTTTCTATTGACTATATTGTACGCCGGTATTGACACGGTAGAATTGAACTATGACCCAGCAACCCTCTCTGTTTGATGCCCCCATCCTCATCCTTGGCGTCCCCACTGGCGCCAAAGCCCTTACACGAGCCCAAAGAAAATTCAATAATTTAGTTGAAAAATTGAAGACCCAACGCTATGAGCTCAGCACTTGGCAGAAATTTCGGCAAAATTACCAGCAAGAGGTTGCTGATAAATATCAGCCAATAGTTATCAAACTGCGTGAAAAGCGCCTTGCATTGATGCAATTATTTGATCGCGCAATGGACCACAAAAAACTCAATAAGCGTGAGCGCGGCAAGGTTAAAGACATTCTGCGGCACCTCATTGCGCAACTGCTCACGGACTCCCCCGATCCTAAGATAATTGAACTTCACGACAAGTACTCAGACATTAGTTACGCGGAAGAACAGCAACACGAACTAAAAATCATGCGCTCATTTGCGAGCGACACCCTAGGGATAGATGTATCGGCCTATAAGGGCAGTGAAACGCCCGCAGAACTTGCTGAATGGCTCAAACAACAAGCCCGTCGCGCGGATTCCAATTCGAACGTCGAACACGACTCCGAAGAGTCTCAAGAGAGAAAAAAAAGCACTAAGACCATTGAACGCGAGAGTCGCCAACAACAAGCCGCCGAAGGCGGTACGCGTGCAGTGCGTGAAGTGTTTCGAAAACTGGCGAGCGAGTTGCATCCCGACCGGGAATCGGATCCCATGGAACAAGTCCGTAAAACGGAACTCATGCAACGAGTCAATCAAGCTTATAAAGCCGGCGATTTATTGGCTTTACTCGAACTACAGCTCAAGCTAGAACAAATTGATTCAACCGCCCTTGCAGGCCTTGCGGAAGAACGATTGCGGCACTATATTCATGTGCTTGAGGATCAATCTAGGCAATTACGCGATGAATTATTAGAGGTCATTGCACTTTTCACGATTTCCGACAGCTTCGCAAAGCCGCCTAAAATTACGCCTGCCGATATTCAGCGCTCGTTCAATTTGGATATTCAAGAACTTAAGGGTGAATTGCGCGAGGTCGGGAATGAGTTTGACCGCTACCAAGATATTAATTTCTTAAAGCAGAGTTTGACGCAATACCGTGTTAGCGATTAAGCGAGTCGATCGCTATTTTGTCGACGTTCAAGGCTGCTTCGTGTAAAGCTTCCGACAAAGTAGGGTGCGCATGAATAGTCCGTTGTAAATCCTCTGTGCTCGCAGAATACTCCATGGCTAACACTGCTTCGCCAATGAGCTCGCCCGCCATCGGCCCGATTATGTGAATTCCTAGAATTTCGTCATCATCCTTGGCCGAGACAATTTTTACCATTCCCGCCGCCGCCTCCATGGCGCGTGCCCGTCCGCTGGCAGAGAACGGAAAACTTCCCACTTTATAGTCTCGGCCACTGGCCTTAACTTGCTCTTCGGTTAAGCCAACCCACGCAATTTCAGGTGCTGTATAGATAACCGAAGGAATAACCTTATAATTCATCTCAGCAAAACGACCCGCTATAAGATCGGCGACCATCACACCTTCCTCCTTGCCCTTATGTGCCAGCATCGGTCCGCGTACCGCATCGCCCACGGCCCAAACATTAGCGACCGGGGTGCGGCAATGATCATCAACTGCAATAAACCCCCGCTCGTCCACCACAATCCCGGTTCCATCAGCGAGTAAACCTTCCGTATAGGGCTTACGCCCCACTGCAACGACAAGCTTGTCGACTTGTAGACTATGCTCGCCAGTTGCGTCGGAATATACGACATTGACCGTGGTACCCAACACTTCTGCTCGAGATACCGTTGTCCCCAGTTTGATGTCCAATCCTAATTTTTTAAAATGGCGTTGGGCTTCTTTAGCAATAGATTGATCAACCATCGGCAGAAATTTATCCAACGCCTCGATAACCGTAACCGTGCTCCCTAAACGGCGCCATACGCTACCCAGCTCTAAGCCAATAACGCCTGCGCCGATAACACCTAAACGCGCGGGAACCGCATCAAATTCCAAAGCATTCCAAGAATCAACGATGTACTGGCCGTCGTGAGGCACAGGCTTAAGGCGCACCGGCACAGAACCTGAAGCGAGAATCACGTGTTTCGCCGCAAGACGCTTTTCAGCGCCATCTGCGCCCGTCACTAGAACAATATTTCCAGGCAACAACCGTCCGTGTCCCTGGTATCCAACCACGCCGTTGGCCTTAAATAACGCGGCTATTCCGCCCGTCATTGTCTTAACAATCGACGCACGACGTTTCTGCATGGCAGCAAGATCGAGGCTAATTTCGCTTAAAAGTATGCCATGAACCGAAAACTCCTCTTTAGCCCGTTGATATAACTCCGAGGATTCTAATAATGCTTTAGATGGAATACAGCCTGCATTGAGGCAGGTTCCGCCAAATGCGTAACTTCCGTCGAAATTCTTCCATTCATCCACACAGGCTACTTTCAATTTGTGCTGCGCAGCCCGAATTGCCGCAGGATACCCCGCAGGTCCCGCACCAATTACGACCACATCGAATTCATCGCTCATATTCCGAGCACCATCCGCGACGGATCCTCAAGGCATTGCTTTACAGTCACTAAAAACTGCACCGCCTCGCGACCGTCAATAATTCGATGATCATAGGTCAACGCGATATACATCATGGGACGTACCACCACTTGACCACTGACGGCCACAGGGCGATCCTGAATTTTATGCATTCCCAAAATAGCGCTCTGTGGCGAATTTACAATGGGCGTCGAAAGTAATGATCCAAATACCCCGCCATTGGTAATCGTAAAGGTACCGCCGCTCAGTTCCTCTAGAGTAATCGCGCCTGAACGAGCACGAACTGCATAGTTCGCTATGGATTTTTCAATTTCACCAAAACTCTGCAAATTTGCATCACGTAATACCGGCACAATTAAACCGCGTTCAGTCGACACAGCAACGCCAATATCATAGAAATCATGATAGACAATATCATTGCCTTCTACCGCAGCATTAATGGATCGAAACTTCCTTAATGCCTCCACGCAGGCTTTAGTAAAGAAGGACATAAAACCAAGTTTTACACCGTATTGTTTCTCGAACATATCTTTGTACCGAGATCGCAAATCGTTAACTGCGGTAAGATCCACCTCATTAAATGAGGTCAGTAAAGCCTGACTAGCTTGTGCCTGCACCATCCGCTCGGCAATTCGTGCGCGTAGGCGCGTCATCGGCACACGCTCGGTCCGACCCCCGTGCGGGTCAGCCGGGCGCGCCGCTGGCGTAGCCGCATTTGAACTCGCCGACAAATAGTCAACCACATCCGCTTTGGAGACCCGTCCGTCACGCCCAGAGCCGATCACGATCGTAGGATCAATTTTTTGCTCCTCAACCACTCGCTTGGCCGCCGGACTCAGCTTGGCCGCCGGACTCAGCTTGGCCGCCGCACTCAGCTTAGCCGCCGCACTCACTTGCTTAGGTGGACCGTCCGCCGCTTTTGCAATATTCGCGGCAGCACCCGGTTCAATGACCGCCAGGATTTGTCCGCTGGTAACCGTAGTACCGTTCGCCAAATTAATCGCCTTAAGCACCCCCGCCACAGGTGCCGGAACTTCGAGCACTACTTTGTCGGTTTCGAGGTCGACAAGATTCTCATCTCGCTCAACAAAATCGCCGGGCTGCTTATGCCACGACACCAAGGTGGCGTCAGCCACGGATTCCGGCAATTGCGGTACGCGAACTTCTATTGTCATGAACCAGTCCTAGTTTGAGTCGCCGGTAGGCGCACGGTGTTTCGGGAAGATTCCTCGGGTGGGACGCCCTGTAGCGCAGCATTCACCAGTGTCCTTTGTTGCAAATCGTGTAGGGCGGAAATGCCGGTCGCAGCTGCCGCAGAGCCGGCTCTTCCGGCGTATAGCAGGCTGTCTTTGGACCCTAAGTTAGCTTGCAATCGATGTCGAATTTGGTACCACCCGCCCTGATTCTGAGGCTCCTCCTGACACCAGATAATTTCGCGTGCATTAGGATACTTGCGAATAATCGCTTCATATTCGTCGGACGGAAAAGGATACAGTTGCTCAATACGAACAATAGCAACAGTATCACTCTTCGCTTCGCGTCGTGCTTTGAGCAAATCAAAATATACTTTGCCGCTGCAAAACACCAGGCGAGTAATTTTGGAAGGCGTTAGCTCATCCACTTCGTCGATTATGGTACGAAAGCCGCCCTTCGCTAATTCATCCAGTTTAGAGACCGACAATGGATGCCGTAATAAACTCTTGGGTGTCATTACGATGAGCGGCTTACGTAGCGAGCGCAACATTTGTCGTCGCAACATAAAGAACATTTGTGCCGGTGTCGAAGGTATACAGACCTGGATATTGTACTCAGCGCAGAGTTGCAAGAAACGCTCCAGGCGTGCCGATGAGTGCTCGGGACCTTGACCTTCATAACCATGCGGCAGAAACAAGGTAAGGCCGGAGAGTCTTCCCCATTTAGCCTCTCCTGAACTGATGAATTGATCAATCACGACCTGCGCACCGTTGCAAAAATCGCCAAATTGACCTTCCCAAATAGTGAGGCAATGCGGCTCTGTAGTCGAAAAACCGTATTCAAATCCCATGACGGCCTCTTCCGACAGAATCGAGTCCGTGACCGTAAATGTAGGCTGGTTGGTTGCTAAATGCTGCAAAGGAGTATAGCTACGACCCGTCACCTGGTCGTGCAACACCGCATGTCGATGAAAAAAGGTTCCGCGCCCACTATCTTGGCCTGTAAGACGGACCGGGTATCCTTCTTGAATTAAACTGGCATAGGCTAAGTTTTCCGCACAACCCCAGTCTAAAGACAATTCGCCAGAAATCATTTTTCGTCGCGCCTTAATCACCGCCAACACGCGTGGATGCAATTGCCAATCTGGGGGATACTCGGTAATCGCACTACCCAGCGCTTTCAGGCGCGGCATATCCACCGCGGTCTTCACGGGTTCAGACCAATCGGCACCCAAGTACTCGGTCCAATCCACCGTATATTTATTACCAATAAGACCCAGCGCCGCTCTCGCCTGCGGGGTTCCCTGATCTAAGCCATCGCGATATTGATCAATCATCAACGCCGCTTCCGCCGTACTCAATATCCCTTCCGTTGTAAGCTTTTCTGCGTAAATTTGCCGCACGGTAGGCTTTTTACGAATCACCTGATACATAAGCGGCTGGGTTGCTGCGGGTTCATCCGCTTCGTTATGACCATGTCGTCGATAACAAACCAGATCAACTACCACGTCCTTGTGAAATTTCATGCGATATTCAAGTGCAAAGCGCGCCACGAAACACACCGCCTCGGGATCGTCCGCATTGACATGAAAAATCGGCGCCTCCACCATCTTAGCAACGTCAGAACAATACAAGGTGGAACGAGAATCGCGCGGGTCGCTAGTAGTAAAGCCGACTTGATTATTGATAATCACATGCACGGTGCCGCCCGTATAAAAACCACGAGCTTGGGATAGCTGAAGTGTCTCCATGACCACGCCCTGCCCCGCAAATGCGGCGTCACCATGAATTTGTACCGCTAAAACTTTATCGCCTTTTGCGTCCCCACGTCGCTCCTGACGAGCACGCACCGAACCCTCCACCACCGCATTTACTATTTCAAGGTGCGAAGGATTGAATGCCAGAGCCACGTGAACATTCCCGGCGGGAGTCTTAAGATCGGACGAAAACCCCTTATGATATTTCACATCGCCCGAGCCGCGCAATTTCGATAGATCATATTGGCCTTCGAATTCGCTAAACAAATCCTTAGGCGATTTACCCAGCAAGTTCACCAAAACGTTAAGGCGACCGCGATGCGCCATCGCGATAATAGTTTCCTCGACTCCAGCCAGGCCACCTTGTTGCACGAGATCGTCCAACAATGGAATTAAACTATCGCCACCTTCCAGTGAAAAACGTTTCTGGCCCACGTATTTGGTGTGCAGATAACGTTCAAGTCCTTCGGCAGCCGTCAATTGCCAGAGAATATTTTTCTTTTCATCAACGCCAAATTTTCGCTGGATACGCGCCGCTTGGAAATTATCGCGTAGCCACAATCGTTCGTCGGTGTCTGACACATGGGCAAACTCGGCACCAATCGTATCAGCATAAATAAATTGCAGTTGAGCTAAGATATTTTTAAGTTTCGCTCGTATCGGAATGGCTTCATTTTGGCTGCCTGTAAAAAATTCTGTCTCAAGATCCGTCTGCGCGAGGCCAAAATAAGACAATTCCAGCACGTAGGGTTTGACTCGTTCTTCCATTCCCAACGGATCGAGTCGAGCGATCAAATGTCCGCGATTTAAATACACTTGAATTAAGCGCGAGACAGCAGCCTGTTTTGCGCTGAGTTCGTCCAGCTGCGACAAGAATTGAGATTGAGATTGGGGTTGCGTTTGCGGTGACGCCACCTGTGTATGCACGAGTTCGATTTTCTGGAAATACTCGCGCCAACTTGCAGCCACAGCATTCGGATCACGCAAGTAGCGTTCGTAGAGATCTTCAATAAAGGCGGCGTTTGGGCCATTTAACGCCGTACTAGCCAAATCAGCAAATGACGGAGGCATTTCAGGTTTCAGTTCAAACAGTTATCTTTTGGCCCTTCAGTTTAACGCAAGCACAATTATTATGGAATCCAATCCGAATTTAAGGCGCCAAAGGGATACTAAGCGCCTTCAGCATCCGAAATTCATA
Organism: Gammaproteobacteria bacterium; assembly: GCA_043784265.1. Taxonomy (GTDB): domain Bacteria; phylum Pseudomonadota; class Gammaproteobacteria; order Steroidobacterales; family Steroidobacteraceae; genus Bog-1198. Next base: position 8,912 of record JAYVYN010000097.1, read on the forward strand.
GGCAATCAGACCAACATACGCCACCAAAATCACGTATAGAACCCACTCAACTGGAACCAAGCGCAAAAACCGATAGCGCGCCATAAATACCATAAACACGACACAGACGCCGGTCATCGCCATTTTGATGGCGGTAAAAACACTGGCGCTCTTGTACACGACCGTCGCCATCACAGGGTTGACTTCGTCTGCTCCGCCCGACAACAGTAGTAGTGTCACAAAAGCATCCACGACGCTCAAAAGTAGAATGGCAATAGCGACCGCCAATAGATGCGCGGCATGCCAATCCAGTGCATAAAAACGGGAATCATCAAGACGCCGAGTGGCGCTGCGACGGCGTGGATTAAAACTGCCGTAAATCGCAGACCACCATATCCGTTGTCGTCGCGCCGAGTCGTCGCGCCGTTCGCGGGGCGCGAGCCGGCCAAATAATGGCTTTGGGTTCATCGCTGGCACTATCTAAGGTCTGGGGTCTCCTGAGCAAGCGCAATACGTCATAATGCCGACCCAACGCACACAATTTCGCGTTAAGGTAAACATGAACCTTACAAACGGGTTATCCACCCAGCGGCTACATCTCATTAGCTCGAGGACTCCGTACCCATGTCGACCTGCTGTGCCATAGCGCCGGGTTCATGATCTTTATGTTGCAAGAACCTAATGTCAACGCCGCACCCGGCAATTAACTGAGTATCATGTCGAATGCCAAATAATATTAGTCAGTTTCAAGAGCTTAAGCGCATAGCAGCCGAAGTCATGAATGACCGCGGCCTCACGCCAGTTTTTTCAGCCGCTGCGCTCAAACAAGCCGATGAGATACAGCAAGCGTCCGCCGAAACAGGGCCTACCATTCGCGACCTGCGATCACTTCTATGGTCATCAATTGATAACGATGATTCGCGGGATCTTGATCAAATCGAGTTTGCCGAAACACTAGTCGACGGGTCAATCAGAGTGCTGGTGGGCATCGCCGACGTTGATTGCCTGGTAAAGCCCGGGACACCTATCGACGATCATGCGCGCATGAATACCACGTCGGTTTACACAGTCGCGCAAATATTTCCGATGCTCCCAGAAAAATTATCTACGAATTTAACGTCGCTTTCGGAAGATCAAGAACGCTTAAGTATGGTGATGGAAATGACCGTCACGTCCGACGGCATCTTAAGACAATCAGATATATATCGTGCCCGCGTAGTCAACCGCGCCAAACTCGCCTACCGCAGCGTCGCCGCGTGGCTCGATGGTACCGGTCCAGCACCTGCTCGCATTGCAAGTGTAGCGGGGTTGGAGGCGCAAATTCGTATACAGGATAAGGTTGCGCAGACCCTGAAGGCGCAGCGACACCAGCACGGCGCGCTTAACCTAGAGACTCTAGAAGCCCGTGCGGTATTCGATGGCGACTTATTGGTGGACTTGCAGCCCAATCCCAAAAATCGCGCCCAAGAACTCATCGAAGATCTCATGATTGCAGCTAATGGAGTAGCTGCTCGTTTTTTGGAGTCGAAAGGCCTAGCGTCTTTGCGCCGCATACTTCGTACGCCCAAACGCTGGGACGCCATTGTGGCGCTGGCTAAAGGATTTGGCGATAAATTACCCCCCACTCCAGACGCCAGTGCTTTAGATGCTTTTCTATCGCGTCGACGGCAGAGCGACCCGCAGCGATTTGCAGATCTATCGTTGTCTGTGATAAAACTTCTGGGTTCGGGAGAGTACGTCTTTGAGCGGCCTGGACAAACAGGCGAGGGTCATTTCGGTCTTGCCGCACGCGACTACACCCACTCCACGGCTCCAAACCGGCGGTTCCCGGATGTGATTACACAGCGATTACTCAAGGCGGCACTTTTAAGTCAACCAGCCCCTTATAGCAATGTCGAATTACAGTCATTAGCAGATCATTGCACCGAACAAGAAGATAACGCCGCTAAGGTGGAACGACAGGTAAAAAAATCAGCGGCTGCAATGCTATTAGGTTCGCGTATCGGCCAAGATTTTGATGCCATCGTGACCGGCGCATCCGACAAGGGAACCTGGGTACGAATTTCGGGCCCCATTGCTGAAGGGCGATTGGTAAAAGATTTTCAAGGCCTCGATATCGGCAATCGCATCAAGGTTAAATTATTGCATACCGATATGGAGCGCGGTTTCATTGATTTTGCCCGAGTGAGCTAAAAATGAGCACACCCAAGCCGCACGGCAAGATCGCCTATCTAGACGAATCCTTTCTCAATAGCGATGACGCTCGGCCGATCCGTATCTTAGCCGAGTATCTTGAACCATTAAGCGGGCTACAGCGCGCGCATGTACATGACACCGTAGTATTCTTCGGCTCAGCCCGCCTCACGGAAGACGGGCCTATGGCACGTTTTTACCGCGACGCGCGCGAGCTTGCCAAACTTATTACGCAATGGTCAAAGGGTCTTGCCAAGCCTGCGAATCGCTTTATCATCTGCTCCGGTGGCGGTGGCGGCATTATGGAAGCTGCTAATCGCGGTGCGGCGGATGCGCACGGTCGCAGCATCGGCTTCAATATCAGCCTCCCGCATGAGCAACGCCCTAATACGTATATCACGCCGGAACTCTCATTTGAGTTCCATTATTTTTTTATGCGCAAACTATGGTTTGCGCATCTTGCACGCGCGCTGGTCGTGTTCCCGGGTGGCTTTGGTACCCTAGATGAGCTCACCGAAATATTGACTCTTACCCAAACCCGGAAATTGCAAACCAAAATCCCAGTGCTGCTATATGGCTCAGAATACTGGCGCGAGATTATTAATTTTGAAGCATTGGTTCGATACGGAATGATTAGTCGGGAAGATATGGAGTTATTCGAGTTTGTAGATGACCCGGCGAGCGCGTTGCTGCACTTACAAGCGGCCCTAACCCCTGCGAGTACCGAGGAGACACCACTGTTTGCGCATTCGCGCAGCTGTAAATCACCCGAATAGGCCCCCAGTAGCCCAAGTTGACGTCAGTAATGCGAACGATTATCATTCGTATATGGCGTCAATCCTCATTTATTACGGTCGTTCGCTCCTCGGTGCCGCTGCCCTGAGTGCAGCGCTACTTACTGCAATTTTTAGTCCGGTAAATGCAGCCGACGTACCAGAATTTGACCTGGTTATTAAGGATCACTTCTATAAGCCGAGCGAGCTTAGCGTGCCAGCGGAAACAAAATTCCGGCTGCGCGTAACCAACGAGGATTCCACGCCCGAGGAATTTGAAAGCACGGATTTAAACCGCGAGAGCATTGTGTTAGCGAAACGTACCATTCTGGTTTACGTAGGGCCACTGCATGCGGGCACCTACAGCTTTTACGGGGACTTTCACCGTGTCACGGCCCAGGGGCGGCTGATCGTGAAATAGCATGATCGGGGTTTCGCTATTGGTATTTCGTGAAGTGCTGGAGGCAGCACTGATCATCTCCATCGTGAGCGCCGCGACGCGTGGAGTTGCACGGCGAGAGTGGTTTGTATTCGGTGGCGTCGCGCTCGGTATAGCGGGTGCTTTCCTGGTAGCGTTGAGTGCAGACTTTATCGCATCGCTGGCCGGTGGTGGTGGACAAGATCTCTTTAACGCTGGGGTATTGCTAACCGCCGTTATAATGATCGGCTGGCATGTCACTTGGATGTCATCGCACGCCCGCGAAATGGTGCAACAAATGCAAGCCATGGGTGGAGCCGTCAAGCAGGGGCAACGCTCGCTGACTGTATTGTTAACCGTCGTGGCGCTCGCGGTACTGCGTGAAGGGTCAGAGGTCGTCCTGTTCTTGTATGGTATGGCCGCGGGGGGTGTTGGAACGGCAGCGCTTGTAGGCGGAATTTTGCTGGGGGTTGGCAGCGGCGGACTATTAGGTTTCATCCTCTATCGTGGCCTATTGCGAGTACCTCTCAAATATTTCTTTAGCGTGACTAATATTATGCTGATGGTACTGGCCGCGGGATTAGCGTCGACCGCCGCAGGCTACCTGGTGCAGAGCGACCTACTTCCAGCCTGGGGCACCCCTTTATGGGACACCTCACGCCTTTTGTCAGACGATTCGTTCGTCGGCAAATCCCTAGGGATCCTCGCCGGCTACAAATCCAGACCCGAGGGTATTCAGGTGTTAGTGTATGCGGCCATCCTGGGTGCAATGTTTATCGGCACCCGCATGCAGCGACGACATGCCTAGGGCGTTCAGCGCGGCTGCCCGTACTCGCGTAGTAATGGGTATACGCACACTGATCATCGGCATAGGTACATGGTTGCTCGGTATGGGCCAGGTGTTGGCCGATGACTTTATCGTATATTCGCCTTACGTAATCGAATCGCAGAACGAGGTCGAGTTGCGTGGTTATCATTATGCGGATGCGCGCGCAGATCACACCGGTGGTGGGACCGAGGTGTCCATTGCCCGCGGTGTGAATGAGTGGTGGAAGGCAGAAGTTTATCTTGCGAAGTACGTCAAGACCCCTGAGTCCCAAGGACGGTTGCAAGGCTACGAATTCGAGAATACCTTTCAGCTCACGCCACCTGGAAAATATGTAGTGGATTTGGGTTTTCTAGCTTCCTACGAGCGCAATACCGTATACGGCGTGCCAGATGCTGTGGAGTTTGGTCCCCTATTCGAGCGCACCGTCGGGCGCTTCGCACATAGCGCAAATATAATTTGGGAAAAGCAAGTGGGTACCCATGCGCAAAGTCATTACGATCTCCGCTATAGCTACGCCGGGACCTACGCAGCGTCACGAGCGTTTCGTCCGGGAATTGAGGCCTACGCTCGACCTGCCGATCAC